>DATFXS010000834.1:0-3321 GCA_035315605.1 Polyangia bacterium | reverse complement strand
AGACTTCCCCACAGGCCTTGTCGCAGCAGACACCCTCGGCCGCGCACTGCCCGGACCCGCACTCGGACGCCGTCGTGCACGCTTCGCCCAGCTGCTTGAGCGGTTTGTCGGGCACCCCCGTGTCCATCGTGATCGGCCTGTCCTGCGGCCCCGCGTCCACCACGTGCTGCTCGCCCCCGCCGCCACAGCCGGCCGCCGCCGTCGCCAGATACGCCCCGAAGATCCCGTAGATGGCCGCGCGGGACAGGCGCCCCGAGGTCAGCCGTCCGAAAGTCGGGCGCCCGAAGGCTGGACCGGCAAAAGCTACGGCCATCGGCAAACCTTTCGCTAGGGGCATTTCAATTACATGCGTGCCAAATCCGGCGGTTTTTCGTCACCGGATCAGGTGCGCAAAGGCGTTCCTTATCTTACGCTCCAAGCTGAGCCGAAATCCACCTATCAACGCTCTTTCCAGGAACGAGCGCGGGGATTACGCTCTCTAGGTCGCGATGAAGATTCATCAGGGGCTGGCTGTCGAGCTGGAGTACGAGCTGAAGATCAAGGGCGGTGGTGTGCTCGAATCGTCGGCGCGCACGGGACCGCTGCGCTACGTGCACGGCGACGGGAAGATGCTCCCCGGTCTCGAGAAGCGCCTCGAAGGTCTCGAGCCCGGCGACGAGCGCGCCGGCGAGATTCCGGCCCGCGAGGCGTTCGGCACCGAGGAGATGCTGCCGATCAAGGAGATGCCCTGCTCCGATTTTCCGAACGGCGCGCCGCTGGCGGCCGGGTCGGTTTTCGAGGGCAAGGATCCGGCGCTCGGATCGCAGGTGCGCTTCAAGATCATCGCCGTCAAGGACAACATCGCCAAGGTGCGGCTGCTGCATCCCCTGGTCGGCCGCGACATCGAATACCGCGTGAAGGTGCTGGCGGTCCGCGACCCCGCCGTGCGCAACGTCCCACCCCCCGTACCCGGGGTGGTCGAGCTGGACCCGGAAGAGATCCTAGAAGCATAAAGACGTCCCGGAACCCCCTGTCCGGAGGCGCGACCGTGCACAGCTTTCATTGCGGGGAGAAAACACTCTCCGCAGGAAAGGAAATCGTCATGGCGAGCACGAATGAGAAGGGGGAAAGTCGCGGGAGAGGGTTCGCCGGAATGGATCCGGAGCGTCAGCGCCAGATCTCGTCTCAGGGCGGAAAGGCGGCTCATCAGAAGGGCACGGCGCACGAGTTCGACTCGAACGAGGCGCGCGAGGCCGGCCGCAAGGGGGGCATGGTCAGCGGCGGGCGGAGGCGCGCTCGCGAGCAGGCCCAGGGTCGTCCCAGCCGCGAGGCGGAGCGTGAGGGTGGGGAACGAGAGAGAGAAGAGTCCGAATCCGAAGGTTCCGAGACCACTCCCGACGCCTCGCACCCGGCGGTTTGAGTTTGAGCATCCGGCGATGAGCTCCGCGCGGCCCAGCCGCGCTGCGCTCGAGGCGATCCGGGTGTCCGGTTTGGCGACCGTGTAAACTCCGTGTCGTGGACTCGCACGACGACGCGGGGCTGGTCGCGCTCGGCGGGACGCTCGATCCCGAGACGCTGATCAGGGCCTATCGCTCCGGGATTTTTCCGTGGTCGTCCGACCCGGTGATCTCGTGGTGGTCGCCCGATCCGCGCGCCATCTTCGACCTCAACGGGTGGCGGCCTCATCGCAGCACGGGCCGCAGCGCCCGCCGGGCCGGGTGGCAGTTCACGGTCGATCGCGATTTCGCCGGCGTCATGCGCGCGTGCGCGGCGGCGACGGCCGAGCGCCCGTCGACCTGGATCACCGCCGACTTCGAGCGCTCCTACGCCGAGCTTCACCGCCGCGGGCTCGCCCACAGCGTCGAGGTCTGGGACGGCGGCGATCTGGTGGGCGGGCTTTACGGCGTCACGCTGGGAGGGTTCTTCGGCGGCGAATCGATGTTCCATCGCGCGACCGACGCGTCGAAGGCGGCGGTCGGGTTCCTGATCGAACGGCTGCGGGCCGGGGGCTTCTCGCTGTGCGACGCCCAGGTGCCGACGCCGCACCTCGCGCGCCTCGGCGCGATCAACATCCCGCGGGACGACTACCTGGCGCGCCTGCGCCGCGCGCTGGACGCGCGCGCCAGCCTCACGACTTCTTGATCGGCCCCGAACCGGGGACCTTGATCGGCCCCGAACCGGGGATCTTGATCGGCCCCGAGCCCGGGCCGCCCGGCAGGGGCACGGGCGCGCCGGCGACGCAGACACGGTTGCGGCCCGCGCGCTTCGCGGCGTACAGCGCCTCATCGGCGCGCGCGACCAGATCGATGGTCGTCGCGATCCCGAGGCCGGGCGCGCGCGCGATGCCGACGCTGATCGTCACCGGGATCGCCTGACCGCCGAACGCGAACGCGTGCGCCTCGACGCTGGCGCGGATCCGTTCGGACAGCGTCTGCGCGGCCGCCAGCTCGACGCCGCGCGCGATGACGGCGAACTCCTCGCCGCCATAACGAGCGAACACCTCGTCCTCGCCCAGCATGCTCGTCGTCAGCGAAGCCAGCTCCACCAGCACGTGGTCGCCCGCCTGGTGACCGTGCACGTCGTTGATCCGCTTGAAGTGATCGATGTCCAGCATGATCAGCGACAGCGGCGCGTCGTGGCGGAGCGCGTACTGCAGCTCGCTCTCGACCCGTTCGCCGAAGTAGCGCTTGTTGTAGGCGCGGGTCAGCCCGTCGCGCAGCGCCGACTCCGACATCTGGCGCTGGAAGGCCTCGTCCAGCTTGTCGTGGTAGCTGAACTTCAGGATCGTCGTCGACCCGAGCAGGATCTTGTCCCCTTCGGACAGCGCCTGGCGCGTCACGCGCTCGCCGTTGCAGTGGGTGCCGTTCGTCGACCCCAGGTCCTCGAGGAACATCTGGTTGCCCTCTCTCACGATGCGGGCGTGATCGCGCGAGATGCCGTCGTCGAGCAACCGGAGGTCGGCCTTGTCGCCGCGGCCGAGGACGGTCTTCTCCTTCTCGAGCTTGTACATCTCGCCGACGTTCGACCCGGCCATCACGACCAGGTAGGCGTCGTTCTGTCCGACGTCCTCGGGCTTGGCCGGGGCCTGCGACGTCCGCGTCGTGTCGTCGAGTGGATCTCCGACGCGCTGGCCCCCCATCCTTGCTATTTTACCGACCGTCGCGGCGGGCGCGCAATTTCAAGATTGCCATGAACGTTCTCCCCACATGAACGTCCTGACCGGCACCAGCGGGTTTTCCTACACCGCGTGGCGGGGCAGCTTCTATCCCGACAAGCTCCCCGAGGCCCAAATGCTCGCGTTCTACGCGGACAAGCTGGGCGCGGTCGAGATCAACAACACCT
>DATFXS010000833.1:0-11516 GCA_035315605.1 Polyangia bacterium | reverse complement strand
ATCTTCCGGTGACAGCTTCCAAGGAGAGGCCATCTTTCCCAACAGCGCCCGTAGGCGCCGCTGACGTATGCGGTATTAGCAATCCTTTCGGACTGTTGTCCCCCGCCGGAAGGTAGATTACCCACGTGTTACGCACCCGTCTGCCACTTTACTAGTAGACCGAAGCCTACATTCTCGTTCGACTTGCATGTGTTAGGCCCGCCGCTAACGTTCGCTCTGAGCCAGGATCAAACTCTCCAGTTAAATTTTCGACTGAAGCTTTCGCTTCAGCCGGTTCAACTTTTGAGATTACTAGCTCGGAGAATCACGATTGTCGGGGTATTCGGAGAACTTCACCCGAAAGTGAAGCGCTCTTCTTACCTTTCGAACTTGGTTTGCTATTCAGCTTTCAGAGACCGACGCGAAAAATCCCTGTCGCGAAGCGGTTTCGACACGCCGCGCTCCAGGGAGGGCAGAGTCTATTCAGAGTCGCTTCCGAGTCAATAGAATATTTCAAGAAAAACAACGTTTTCGGAAGCGATTCCGGCGGAACCTGAGCCGCTGTGGACGGCGTCCCGCAAACGCCCAGTATGCCTGCGAAATTTGTCACATGCCACCGTCAGGATTGGCCTGATTTAGCCTGAGGCGTTAACCTGTTCCGCCTTGTCGGCGTGTCCGAAATGCGCGGAGTCACTGGCGGCCGGGCTCCGTTTCTGCGGCCGCTGCGGCCGTCTGCTCGAGGGTCTGGACCCCGCCGAGCTCGCCGCGCCCGAAGATCCGTGGCTCGGCCGCGTCGTCGACGGGCGCTATCGCGTGCAGGCGCGCCTCGGCGTCGGCGGGATGGGCATCGTTTATCGCGTCGAGCACCTGCACCTCGGCAAGACCGCCGCGATGAAGGTGCTGTCGCCCGACACGGCCGCGAAACCGGAGATGGTGCGCCGCTTTCGTCTCGAAGCGCAGTCGGTCAGCAAGCTCAATCACCCGAACATCGTCCAGACGTTCGACTTCGGGCAAGCGGACGGCGCGCTCTATCTCGTCATGGAATACATCAAGGGCGAGGATCTCTCCACGCTGCTCCGCCGCGACGGCGCGTGGACCTTCGCGCGCGCGGCGCGCTTCTTCATCCAGGTCTGCTCGGGGCTGACCGAGGCGCACGAGGCGGGGATCGTTCACCGCGATCTCAAGCCCGAGAACTTGATGGTCGTGAACCGGCGCGACGACGCCGAGCACGCGAAGGTGCTGGACTTCGGCCTCGCCAAGCTGCGCGAGCGCGGCCCGGGCGAACGCGCGATCAGCACGGGCGGGCAGGTGATCGGGACGCCGTACTACATGGCGCCCGAGCAGGTGCGCGGCGAAGATCTCGACGCGCGCGCCGACATCTACAGCCTCGGCGCGACGCTGTACCGCGTGCTGACCGGCGTGCCGCCGTTCGACGCGCCGTCGCCGATCAGCGTGCTGTCGAAGCACCTGACCGACGACGTCGTGCCGCCGCGCAGCCGCGCGCCCGGCCAATCGCTGCCGATCGAAGCCGACCGGATCGTGCTCCGCGCGATGGCGAAGTCCGTCGACGATCGCTACGCGTCAGCGGCGGAGGTGCAGCGCGATCTCGAGCGCGCGCTCGCGGCGCCGGTCGCCGAACCGAAGTCGGTGCCGACGGTGCCGATCCGGAGGCCGGCGGTGGTCGCACGCGCGGCCGGCGAAGCGCCGACGCTGCCGCTCGGCAGCCAGGCCGCGCGCGCCACCGCGACCGCGGCCGCAGCCGTCGCGGCAACCATGCCGGCCGCGGCTGTGGTGTCGAGCTCCGACGCGGCGTCGATCTCGTCGGAGGACGACGGGCTGGATCGTCTGCGGCGCTCCGACGTCGACGACTACGAATGGTCGTTGCGCCGGCAGCGGCTGGTGCGGCGGCTCGTGTTCCCGCTGATCGGCCTGGTCGTCGCGGGCGCGGCGGCGTTCGTGCTGGTGAAACGGCCGTGGGAACGCAGCGACGGTCTCGAGCACGAGCCGAACAACACGCCCGGTTACGCGAACCTGCTCACGCAGGGGTCCGTGCGCGGCACGATCGGCGCGCCGATCAACGATCGCGAGAGCGACGTCGACTACTTTCGCGTCCCGGCCGGCAAGGGGCCGCGCGTCCTGCACGCGCGCCTCGAAGGCATCCCCGGTGTCGACCTGGTGCTGGAGCTGTTCGACGCGCAGGGGCGGCGCATCGCGAAGAGCGACGCGCGCGGGCGTGGCCTGGGCGAGTGGCTGCAGCCGACGTCGATCGGCCCGACGGAAGCGTACCTGGCCGTGCGCGAGGTCTGGATCGATGGGACGCCGCCCACGGCGAACGCGCTGGATCCGTACACGCTGACCGCGCGCTGGGGGCCGCCGCAGCCCGAATGGGAGCTGGAACCCAACGACTTCCCGGCGTCGGCGACGCCGCTGCCGGCCAGCGGGCGCGTGCGCGGCTACCTGGGCAGCGCCGAGGATCGCGACTGGTTCTCGATGACGCCGACGAAGACCGGTCTCATCATGGGTACCGTCGACGCGCCAGACGGCGTCGACATCATCGTGTTTCGCGACGAGGACGGAAAGAAGGTCGTCAACAAGCGCGGCGCCGGCGGCGACGAGCAGTTCGCGCTGGACGGCGAAGCGGGCAAGCCGCTGTACGTCGGCATCGCGCGCAAGCTCGACGGCAAGAAGGATCCCAAGGAACAGGCGCTGCAGGGCCTCGAGGATCCGTACGAGCTCACCGTCAACGTCACTGACAAGTAGACGACCGCGATGCGGAAGAAGATGGCCGCGAGGGATTGGATCGCGACGACGCGATTGCTTGCGGTCGACAAGCGAGGCCGCAAGCGACGCGTGGCCGTGAGGATCGGCGAGCCCTATCGGGTCACGAAACGGGATTGGGCCTGCCCGGTCGATAGCGGCATCCTCGGGCGTGTCGCGGACGCACGTGGGGGCGATTCGTTTCAGGCGATCTGTCTGGCGATATCGCTGACACGTGCGCTGGTCGAGGATTTCCTGGAGAAAGGCGGCCGCTTTCTCGATCCCGATGACGGGACGGTATGGCCGCGGAATCAGATCGGGGCGATCTTCGGATGGAAGCAGATAACGCTCATGCGTCTCCGCAAGAAAGCGTGACGTTTCTAGCGCCGGCACAGGTACCAGGCTCAGCGGCCCCTCTCCCTAACCCTCTCCCCGCTTCGCGGGGCGAGGGGATCGGATTCGGCAGGCGAGGGGATTGGATTCTTGACGGCTATTCGCCGGTGAAGAAGAGGAAGGCGCCGAGGCCGCCGAGGAGCGCGGCGCCGGCGTAGCCGCCGATGGCGAAGTTGCGAGCCTGCTGGATGTCGTCGTAGCGCGATGAACAGTCGCCGCCGGGTGGACCAGCGATGGTGCCGCCGGCGTAGGTGCAGCCCGCGCCGTTGAAGTCGGATGCGCGCCCGTTGCGGATCAGGTGGAAGGCGATCCCGGCCGCCAGCGACGCCACGCCGCCAGCCGCCAGCGCCGCGCCGGCCTTGCGGCGGCCGCTCCAGCCGCGATCCGCAGACGGCGCGGCGGCGCCTCCGCCCGCGACGACCGTGTTGGGCGGCGGCGGCGTATCGACGTGCACCGGCGGCGGTGGGCGCGACGCGGATGCCTCGGTCGACGACGGAATCGGGATCAGCACCACCGGCTCGCGCGCGAGGCCGCCCGCGGGGACGATCACCGTGCGCAGCATCGGCAGGTGATCGGGCGCGCGCACCTCGAGCGCGACGCTGCCGGCCGGCACGCGCAGCGCGGCGCCGAGCGGCAGGGTGCCGGCGCGCGCGCCGTTCACCAGCACCTCGGCGCCGGCGGCGCCGCCCGAAAGCTCGAGCGAGCCGATGTGCGTTTGAATGTCGGCCAGCGCCTGGCGGAGAAGGCGCAGGTTGCGCGCGACCCACGGCTCCTGATCGCGGCGCATCGCTTCGCCGAGGTGGGCCTCCGCGTCCGTCCAGTGTCCAAGCGCCTGCTCGGCCAGCGCGACCTGCGCCAGCGCGCGCCCGCTGTGCGACAGCTCGTGGGCGCGACGGAACTCGCGCAGGGCGGCCTCGTCGTCGCCCTTCTCGCGCAGCTCGAGGCCGCGCTTGATCATCGCCTCCTCGTCGGCCGGCGCTCCCTGCGCGCGGGCGCGCGGCGCGGTGATCGATAGCGTGAACGCCACGACGAAAGCGATCAGGGTCCGCGCGCCGGTCCTCATCTACTTGATGATGAGGGCGTTGTTCGCCCCGCGTTTGGGTGATTCGACGGCGGGGCGCGCCACCGCGGGCTCGGCCGCTGGCGTCGCGGCGTGAACGCCCTTCTTGCGGTGGACGTGCCGTACGGGTGTCGCGGCCGCGGGCGCGGCCGGGGCCGGCGCGGCGGGGATCGGGGCGGCGACCGACGGCGGCGTCGAGGGCTTTTCAGTCGCGGGCGGCGCCGGCGGCGCGGGCGGCGCGCTGACGGGCGGCGCGGGCACGGTGGCTGCGGGCACGGCCGTTTGCGGCGCCGGCGCGACCGGCGCCGAGGAGCGGCCGATGATTCCAAAGCCGACGGCCGCGCCCGCCGCCGCACCGGCCAGGGCCATCATCGCCGCCAGGCGTCCGCGGCGCGCGCGCGTGACGGCGCTGGCCGCGGCGCTCAGCTCGGCGGCCGCTTCCCGGAAGGTGGTGGTCGCCGCGCTCTCGACCGGCCGCGCCGCGCTCGGCTGCCCCGGCCGGGTCGCCTTGCCGTCGTCGCCCGCGCGCGCGTCGCGAAGGAAGGCGTCGCTGTATCGGATGCGCGCCTTCTCCCCGGCGTGCGGAAGCAACGCCCGGCCGACGTCCAGCAGCGTCGGATAGCGCGCGTCCGGTTCCAGGGCCAGCATGCGCAGCAAGATCTGCTCGATCGCGATCGGCAGCTCGGGCCGCACCTGGCGCGGCGCCTTGAAGGTCCCGTTGGCGACGTTGTGCAACACCTCCAGCTGGTGCTGGCCCTCGTGCGCGCGCTGCCCGGTCAGCACCTCGTACAGGATCAGCCCCAGCGAATACTGATCGCTGCGCCCGTCGACCTTCTTCGCGTTGCGCGCCTGCTCGGGCGACATGTACGCCGCGGTTCCCAGCAACGTCAGCGTCCCGGTCACCACGTTGCCGCCCTGCGCGTCGCCGAGCAGCTTCGAGACGCCGAAGTCCAGCACCTTGGGAAAGCGCTCGCCCCACGGCGTCTGCGTGAGGAAGATGTTCGCCGGCTTCAGGTCGCGGTGCACGACCCCTTGCGCGTGACCGGCAGCGACCGCCGACAGCACGGGCAACAAGATGTCGAGCGCATCGGCGACTTCCAGCCGTCCTCGGGACGCGAAGAGCAGCTCCGCCAGCGTCTGGCCCTCGAGGTACTCCATCACCAGGAACGGCACGCCGTCCTGTTCGCCGACGTCGACCACGTCGACGATGTGCGGGTGGTCGACGCGCGCCGTGGCCTCGCCCTCGCGCAGGAAGCGGGCGCGGACCGACGGCGCCTCGGCGACCGATGGCAGCAGCGTCTTGATCGCGAAGCGTTTCTTCAGCCCGGGATGGATCGCCTCGTAGACGACGCCCATCCCGCCTTCGCCCAGCACGCGCACGATCTGGTATCGCCCGAACATCTGCCCGGCAGCGAGACGACCGTCGGTGCTCAAGCTTGCACCTGCTGCATCATCCCGGATCCGCGCAGCAACGGAAGCCGATGTCGCATTGATCGTCGACGTAATCGCGCGGCTCGTCGTAGGCCGTGCCGCACGCATCGTTCAAGTCGTGGTACGAGCCGCCCGTGAACCAGCAGTGATCGGTTCGGCTCGGCGGGCCGCCGGCCACCGAGTAGCAGGCGTTTTGCCATTCGTGGACGTTGCCGACCATGTCGAAGATCCCGGGGAAGCCGCCTTCGCAGCCGGGCATCGTCCCGACCGGCAATTTCGACGGGGGCATCAGGTGCTCGCCGCCGTTGCACGCCTGGCCGTTGAACGGCGCGTTGTACGGGTAGGTCTGCGAGCCGCCATGCGTGCAGGCCGAGGCCCACTCGCTGACGTCGGCCCGCGCCAGGTCCGACTTGGTGCCGGTGCTGATCGGTCCACCATCGGCCGCGCCGCCGCACAGGCGCTTGCCTGCCCACTTGCAGAAGGCGGTCGCATCGCACCAGTCGATGCCGTTCACGGGAAATGTCGCGTGTCCGCTTGGATCGAACGGGCACATCGGGTCCGGCGCGTACACGACGTTCCAGTCCGAACATTCCGGTCCCTGCCCGCTGGTATCGAGGTCCTTGTCCAGCAGGAACAGCTGGTACTGCGCCTCCGTCACCTCCGTCGTGTCGATGCAGATCATCCGCGTCGGCGTCCGCGCGAGCACCATGGTCGGCCCGCGCGTGAACCGGCCGCATCCGCCGCCGGAGCCGCTCGCGCCGGCTGAGCCGCTGCTGCCCGCCGAGGCGCCGCCGACGCCGGTGGCCCCGCCGTTGCCGACGCCGGTCGCGCCGCCGTTGCTGCCGCTCGCGCCTCCCGAGCCGCTCGCGCCGGAGGAGCCGCCGATGCCCGTGGCGGAGCCGCCGGTGCCCGCCGCGGAGCCGCCGGTGCCCGCCGAAGCGCCGCCAGCGCCCGTCGTGCCCGCTTGCCCGCCTGCGACGCCCCCGGCGCCGCCGTCCCTGGGAGCGTTCAGGGGCGTGCACGCGCAGAAAGCGATCACGGCGACACCGGCCAAGCAGCGCGGCCACCGGGAGCCTTCGGTCGGCGTCATCCTGGAATCTTCAGACACCGCCGCGATTATATCGGCCCGCCCCCACGCACGGAACACGCGGAAGGGTTCTTCACGAATCCGCGGGCGCAATTTTATGCCTGAGCCACAGGCAAGAAACCGCGAGCGCGCGCCTACCGCGGGCGGAGCAGCCGGGCCGCTTCCTTGGCGTGATACGTCAGGATGATGTCCGCGCCCGCGCGCCGGATCGACAGCAAGGTCTCCATCATGACCCGGTCGTGGTCGATCCAGCCCTTCTCGGCGGCGGCCTTCAGCATCGCGTACTCGCCCGACACGTTGTACGCCGCGATCGGCACGTCGAATTCGCTGCGCGCCTCGGCGATGACGTCCAGATAGGCCAGCGCCGGCTTGACCATCACGATGTCCGCGCCCTCCTCGACGTCCAGCGCCAGCTCGCGCATCGCCTCGCGCACGTTGGCCGGATCCATCTGGTAGCCGGCCCGGTCGCCGAACGCCGGCGTCGAGTCGACGGCGGTCCGGAACGGACCGTAATAGCCCGACGCGAACTTGGCCGAGTAAGCGAGCAGGCCGACCTGCTCGAAGTTCTCCTCGTCCAGCGAATCGCGCAGGAAGCCGACGAAGCCGTCCATCATCCCCGACGGCGCCACCAGGTCCGCGCCCGCGCGCGCATACGACAGCGCCGCGCGGCCGAGGTTCTCCAGCGTCGCGTCGTTGTCGATCTCGCCGTTGGCGACGACGCCGCAGTGGCCGTGCGTCGTGTACTCGCAGAAGCAGGCGTCGACCGCCAGCACCAGCTCCGGCACCGCCTTCTTGATGGCGCGCAGCGCGCGCTGGACGACGCCCTCGTTGTGCCAGGCCTCGCTGCCGACGTCGTCCTTCTTCTCGGGCAGGCCGAACAGGATCACCGACGGGATGCCCAGCTTCGCGACCTCTTCGGCCTCGCGCACCACCTCGTCGGCCGAGAAGTGAAACTGCCCCGGCAGCGACGGCACCTCGCGCCGCACGCCCTTCCCCGGACAGACGAACAGCGGGTAGATGAAGTTGTCGGGGGCCAGCGTCGTCTCGCGCACCATGCGCCGCAGCGCGGGCGTACGGCGGAGGCGGCGGGGGCGGGTCTCGGGGAATGACATCGTCGCTGAGGTTACCCTAACCTTGTTCCTGTCGCCCCCCGACCCAGATTCGGCATCGGAGGGCGCGGCATGCGAAAGCTCCGTGGGTTGGCCTGGGCGGCAATGCTGGTGGTGGCGCCCGTCGCGGTCGCGGTCGGTCCGGTGGACGCCGCGACCGTGGTCGGCGGCGAGCAGGGGAAGCCGGTCGCGACGGTGACTTCGGGCCCGAGCGTGATTCGCTTGAGCCGGCTCCATCACGCGGCCGAGCGCGAGGTACAGCTGGGGCGGTTGGCCCAGCTCTCCGCGCATCGGCCGGAGACGCGCGCCTACGGGGCGCGACTGGTGACTGATTTTCAGGCGCTCGCCGGACGGGTGAACGCGATGGCCGCGCAGCTGGGCATCGACCCGGTGATGCTCGGGCCGACGTACGCCGGTGAGAACACGGCCGCGCTGGCGCGCGAGGCGGCAGACCTCACCCGGCTGGGCGCCGCGCGCGGTGACGAGCTAGACCGTCAGTTCTGGGTCGTCGTCGCGCAGGATCAGCTCGCCGCGGCGGACATGCTTCTGCCGGTCGCCGGCGCCGACCCACAGCTCGAGCCGCTCGTCGCGGACATGGCCCGCCAGCTCGATACATCGAGCCGCGCGGCGGTTCTGGCCGCGGCGCCTGTCGCCGTGCCGCCGCGCGAAAGCGTGCCGCCCGCGGCGGTCGCCACGCCGGCCGGGCCGATCGCGCCGGTCACGACCCCCGGGCCCTGATCGCGACCAGGACCGCGACCAGCGCCTCGGGCGTCGGCGACGGGGCCGCCGAAACGGTCAGGCCAGCGCCGCGCGCCGCTTCCGCCGTCGTCGGTCCGATCACCGCGATGGGCGTGCGCGCGAGCGACGCCGCGCCCCAGCGGGCCAGGAACGCGCGCAGCGCCGACGGGCTGGCGAAGGTGGCGGCGTCGAAGCGGGGCAGGGGCGGCAGATCCGCGATCGCCACCGTCTCGGAGACCGCGACCACGTCGACGATCAGCCCCCGCGCCTCCAGCGCGGCGCGCAGGTGCTCGCGGCCGCCGACCGCCTGTGGAAACAGGACGCGCGTGCCGGGCGGCGAGCTGGCCAGCGCCGCGACCAGCCCCTCCTGGCGCTGCTCGTCGTCCGCCGGGATGACGGCCGCCGCCAGCCCCTCGGCGGCGAGGGCGCCCGCGGTGGCGGGTCCCACGGCCGCGATCCGCGCCTCGGCCAGTCCGGACCACGCGCCGGTCGCACGGGCGCGTCCGCACGCGAGCCGGACCGCCGACGGGCTGGTCAGCACGACCCAGCCGTAGTCCGCGGCGGACGCGAGCGCGCGGTCGAACGCATCCCAGCTGGGCGGCGGCGCAACGGTGATCGTCGGGTACGCCACCGGGTCTGCTCCGGCGGCGCGCAGCGCGGCCAGCAGCGTCGCCGCCTGCTCGGCGGGGCGGGTGACGAGGACCAGCCAGCCAGCCAGCGGCGCGGTCTTCGGCGCGGCGTCTTCGGTCACGAATTGATGATACCGTCCGCCGAAAGAGATGCGTCGTTTTCGGCTGCTCCTTCTTTCGGTGGCGATCGCGGTCGTGCTCGCGCCGCTGCCGGCGTGCAAGAACAACGGACAGCCCGCGGGGGCGACGTCCTCCCCGGCGGCGGCGCCCGCGCCCGCGCCGCCCGCGACCGTCGCCGTCGACACCGGCGGGCGCAAGATCACCTTCCACGTCGAGCTGGCGATGACGCCGGACCAGCAGTCGCGCGGCCTCATGTTCCGCCAGTCGCTCGCCACCGACGCCGGGATGCTGTTCGTGTTCGATCGCATGTCGGTGCATGCGTTCTGGATGAAGAACACGCTGATCCCGCTGGACATGCTGTTCATAGGCGCGGACAGGCGGATCGTCGGCATCGTCGCCAGCGCCGAGCCGCAGACGGAGACGACCCGCTCGGTCGGTCTGCCGTCCCAGTACGTGCTGGAGATCGGGGGCGGCCTGTCGGGCCAGCTCGGCATCCGTCCGGGCCAGCTCGTCGACTTCCAGGGCGTCCCGCCGCCCTGATCGGCGCCTCGATGCAGCCGATGCTGGCGACGCTGGCGGACGCGCCGCTTCGCGATCCCGACCTGGTCTACGAACCGAAGTACGACGGCATCCGCGCCCTGGTCACGGTCACACCGGTGGGCAGAAAACCGGCCGACGTCGCGATCGCGTCGCGCGCGGGCAACGACAAGACCGCGCAGTTCCCGGAGCTGGTGCACGCGCTCGGGCGCTGGGGGACGCGGCGAACGCGCGGCGTGCTGCTGGACGGCGAGATCGTCGCGCTCGATGCGGGCGGCCAGCCCGCCGGCTTCCAGCGCATCCAGGATCGCATTCACCTGACAGCCGCGCGCGAGATCGTCCAGCGCGCGGCGCAAAACCCGATCGCGTTCGTGGTCTTCGATCTGCTGCGCGACGGCGCCGAAGATCTGTGTCCGCTGCCGCTCGTCGAGCGGCGCCGCCGGCTGGAGGCGGTGCTGAAGTCCGCGCGGGGCGACGTCGTCCGACTGTCCAAGCAGGTGAGGGGCGACGGCACCGCGCTGCTGGCGGAGGCGCGCGCCCGCGGCTGGGAAGGCCTGGTCATCAAGGACGCGATGTCGCCGTACCGGCCGGGGCGGCGGTCGCGCGAATGGCGAAAGATGAAGCTTGCGAAGAGCGACGCGTTCGTGATCGGCGGCTTCACCGAGCCGCGCGGCGGGCGCAGCCGATTCGGCGCCTTGCTGCTCGGCGTGGTCGAGCCGGACGGTCGCCTTCGCCACGTCGGCCATGTCGGCGGCGGTTTCTCCGACGCAGATCTGGATCGTATCGCCCGCCGGCTCGCGCCGCTCGAGATCCCGACCTGTCCCTTCGACCGCCGGCCCGTCACCAACGAGAAGCCGCACTGGACGCGGCCGGTGCTGGTCGCCGAGGTGCGGTTCTCCGTCGTCACCGACGACGGCCTGCTGCGCGAGCCGATCTTCCTCGGCCTGCGCGACGATCTGGCTCCGGCCGACGCCCGGGGCGCGGAATCGATCGACGTCGCGGCGAAGGCGCCCGCGCCCGCGGCCGCCGACCCGGGCGCCATCGCTGACGAGAAGCCGCCGACCCGGGCCGCGCTCGCGCGCGTGCGCGCCCAGCTCGACGCGCTGGTCGCACGTGGCGGCGGTCCGCTCGAGCTGCCGGGCGGCGTCGTCCTGCCGGTCTCCAACCTGGCGAAGCGCCTCTGGCCGACGCTCGGGATCACGAAGGCGGACCTCTTCCGCCATTACATCGACGTCGCCGCTTGCATCCTGCCGGTGGTGCGCGATCGGCCGCTGGTGATGCGGCGCCATCCCGACGGCGTCGAGGGCCATTCGTTCTTCCAGCACCGCGCGCCCGACGACGTACCTGCGGGCGTGCGCCGCCGGGCGATCGCGGGCGACGAGGTGGCGTCGCGGCTGGTGGGCGGCAACCTGGCCACGCTTCTTTACATGGTCCAGCTCGCGTCGATCTCGCAGGACCCGTGGTTCTCGCGGGCGTCGTCGCCCACCGACGCGGACTTCGTCGCGATCGATCTCGACCCGATGGACGGCGTCTCGTTCGCGCGCGTGCGCGACGTCGCGCGCTGGATACGCGACGAGCTCGAGCTGCTCGGCGTCGGCGGCCACCTCAAGACGTCGGGCTCGCGCGGCCTCCACATCTACCTGCCGATGCGTCCCGGGACGCCGTTCGAGGCGGGG
>DATFXS010000832.1:0-4489 GCA_035315605.1 Polyangia bacterium | reverse complement strand
ATCGGCCCCGCTTGTTCGAAGAGCGGACCCGACTACGGTAGCCTCGCTTGCCTTGACGGTTGGCCCGCCGCTCCCGCGCCAGCCCAGGCGGCGTCGCTGACGGTAACGCCTTCCGTCCTCTGGCAGGTGAACCTCGGCCAGATCGCGACCCCGGGACAACCCGGGGTCGCTCTTTCGAATGATCGGATCATCGCGAGTGGAGGCGCCGGTTGGGTTTCCCTCGATCGAATGACAGGTGCGAAGCTCGCGATGGGCAGCACGAGGCCCGATCCGCAGAACTACTTTCTCGGGGCTCCGGTGGTCGATGAGCAGGGCGGAATCTACGTGCAGTCGCACGTCTCCATTTACGCGTTCGCAGGCGACGGGTCGCTGCGTTGGTCTTGGGCTATCCCAGGGCAGAACCAGAGCTCGGAGCCGTGGGGTGGAGACTTCATGCCTTCGCTCGTTGGCAACGGGCAGATATTGTTCGGCTCCTCGACGCGACCGACGCAACTTATTACATCGACATCGGGGCCCAAGCAGCTTTGGAGCTCCGTGCTCGGGACCAGCTCCCTCATCGGACATTGGGGTCTCGGGTACGACGGAACAGCCTCGTACGTTCTGGACCTCCGGACGGGAAAAGGTGCGGGAAGACTGCACGCACCCAATGGCCACGACGTCGTCGCGCTGCTGCCCCTCTCCGGTCGGGGGATTCTGGCGATGGATCGCGACAATACGACGGCCCTCAATCTGGTCATGCTCGACACCTGCGGCAACGCGAGCTGGTCGCTCGCGATACCGGGATCGAAGGTGTGTACGGGGGCATCAGTGGTGGGCCCCGGTGAGATCATCTACATGGGCATCGGCTCTTGCAACGGAGGACAGCCCGCGCCCGAGATCATCGGAGTCGGTACGGACGGTAAGATCGTGAGTGGTCCTGTAGCCTCCACCCGGGCTCCATGGATCGCGGGCGCCGACGGCACTGTGTACACAATCAATCTGAATGCCCTGACCCCGCCCTCAACCCTGGCTGCGCTTTCGCCGGCCCTCGAAACACTGTGGACGCTGGATCTGCCCGGCGTCTTCAGCAACTCCGCGACCGCCGTGCTGGCCGACGACGGGATCCTGTATGCGCAGATGAGCACGACCGCCGGCAACGAGATAATCGCCATCCAGACAACGAGCCCAGGTCTTGCGTCGTCATCGTGGCCGTCCCGTCGGCACGACAACCGGTCGAGCAACTGGGCGGCAGGACCGTTCTGATCAATTCAGCGGTCGACGGTGATGTCGACCTGATTGTTGCTGATGGCCGTGCCGGGGCACGAGAGGGGGCCCGTCACATTCGTCAGCTGAAGGCTCGAGTTGTCATTGAGCGTGTAGTTCAACGTGCCCTCGGACGAACACGCCATCGAGAACGGCTGGGTGCTGTCTGCCTGCACGAGCCACGTCGCGGCAGTGACGGGGTCGGGGCCAACGGTTCCGGATCCCAGACTGCCGGACGCCGTCGCCACGTGGACGTAGTGCTGTTGGGGCGAGCCTCGGAAGCGGAAGTTGCACGACCCCGAGCAATACGGACTGGTCGCTAGGTTGGTGCCGTTCCAGGACGTGACCGTGCCCGAGATGTCCGCCGCGAAGTACGTGCCGCTGGTCGTAGACGGGTAGATCGCGGCGGAGAGCGATTGACTCCCGGGAGTGTCGCCGCACGCGCCGAGCCGCGTGATTCCCCGAAGCGAGAGCTGAACGTTGGTGAGGAAACCGCTCTTGTCGACAACCAGCGTGACCGTCGAGCCGGCGCCGATGCAGTACCACGCGTCGCCGTAGGGATCGGTGGCGGGCAGACGGAACACACCGGCGGCGATCGAACTGGCCTGTCCGTCCGGCTTGGCCGCCAGATACGCGACGGTCAGCCGGGCCGTGCGCCCGAACGTCATGTCCAATCCGCCTGCCAGCCGGTCCATGGTGTCGAACTCGTAGTCCCCAACCGGGGCGATGAGTGGGGTGGGGGACAGCTTTCCCGAGCCCGTCGTCCCCATGGGGCAGGTGCCACCGGGACACATCTGCGCCGACGGCGTCGCAAAGGAATACGACGAGCTGTACATCTGCCGGTTGACGAAGAGGATGTTCGTGTACGCCTTGGTCGGCCTGAATTGCGCGCACTGCGTGCCGGCGCCGAACGGTCCCCACCACAGAAGCTCCTCCGCCATGCAGGGCGTGTTGGTCCCCCAGAGCTCGAAGTTGTAGGGGCCCCAGCCCGTCAATTGAAATGAGAACGCGTTGTCGGCGTTCGCGACCAGCGGCGACGGCAGCACGTAAGTCTCGCCGAAGACGGCCGCGCCGTTGGGGACGCCGAACGTGGTCCCGTCGTTGTTGCAATCAATGAAGTTGCTGCTTCCAGGGCCCGAGCCGACGGCCGGCGTGCAGACAGCGGACGCCGGGAGGCCGCCGTCCAGCACGCCCGAATCGGTGCCAGCGTCAGCACCACTGCTGCCGCCTCCGGTGGCGGAAGCGCCGCCGCTACCCGCGGCCCCGCTTCCGCCGCTGCCCGCTGCCCCGCTTCCGCCGCTGCCCGCGGCAGATCCGCCCGCACCGCCCGTTCCTGTCGAGCCGCCGTGCGATGAGCACGCGACGAGGACAACCCCCGCGGCGCCGATCGCGAACCAAGCTAACAAGGAGCCGAAACCCTCACGCCCCATGCGGGGACTGTAACACGGTGCCTCTACCGGCCGGGGCAGGCGGCGCTGGTGGTGACGGCGAAGTCGTCGAACCAGGCGGTCTCCGCGGCCTGCACGGCGCAGCCGCCCGTGCCAGCGCCGGCGAGGGTCAGCACCACGCTCACGTTCTGGCCAGAGGTCGTAGGGTCCAGGCAGACCTGAGCCTGCGTGTAGGCCGACGAAGCCACCAGGTTGCCGCTGCTGGCGCTGCCGGCGGTGACGGTGAGGGTCGACCTCGCCAGCGACGGCGCCTTGTAGAAGAACTGCAGCGCCGGTCCCGCACCGGCGGCGGAGGATGGAACGGTCACCGGGAAAACCGCGATCCTCTGGGCGCATACTTCGCTGTTGACGATCTTGAGAGCGCGCGCGCCGCTGTGAACGTTCAGGGGCGTGACATCGACGCTGACCGTGTCTCCGGTCTGCGTGGGCACGCTCCCGCCCGAATCCCAGGCGACCGCGGGATCGGTTCGCTCGAAGCCGCCGTCCGCCAGGGAAGGCATCGCCGGGCAGCTCGCATCGCTGACGAACTCGAGGTCGTCGAACACGAAGTCCTGAATGATGGGGTCACAGCTGGTTGCGGTCGACGGAAGCGACGGCAGGTCGCCGAGCCAGAGCATCAGATCCTGCGTCATCCCCTTGGTCGTTTCGAGCAGACAGACGTTGGCGGACGCCGGCCCACCGGTGCCGGTCAGCACCGCCATCGTGACGTTGTTATCGACCAGGACCCGGGCTTTGGCGCCGGCGGTTCCGTTGAAGTGAACCTGGACCGCCAGATTCGGCATCGACAGCGGCGGCGACATCAGCTCGTCGGCGGCGGCGATATCGCAAGCGCTGCGGACCCCGAGATGCGCGGCGGCCGAGCCCCCGCTCCCGAGCGTCGGCGCGATCTCCGCCACGGCCGTCAAGCCGCTGGACGCCTGCGTCCACGTCTGCCAGCGGTTGGGCGTGCCGTCGAAGTTTCCGTTGGGCAGCGTTCCGGGCTGCGGGCAGGTCGCCGACGGCGCGATCTGGACATGATCGATGACGGCGTCCGTGTACCGGTTCGTGCACACTTCCCATTGGCGCGGGCGGACGATCAGATCGAAGGTTCCGCCGTAGGCGCGTTCGCCCAGGCAGCCGGTCTGGACGATGTACGGGGACGTCTCCTCGACGACGGAGATCACGCCACCGTTGATCACCGTGTCCATGTCCATCGCCCAGCAGCCCGGGCCGTTCTTCGTGATGCAGTCCGCGTTGGCGGCGACCGTGATCGCGAGCGGCTCGGCGTCGGCGACCGCCGGCATGCTGATCGACTGCCGCGTGGCGCCGCCGCTCGCGCAGGCCGCCGTTCGCGGGAGGTTCAGCTGGCCGGCGTCGAGGTAACCGGCGGCGGTTGCGTCGATCGTCGCTCCCTGAGGGAGCGTCCAGGCGCCGGCGGGCATGTTCTGGAAGCCTGGATCCGCGGGGACGGTCCCCCACACGCAGCCGGTCGCCGACATCTGATAGCCGGTGACGCAGGCGCAGGTCGGAACGCCTCCTTGCCACACGCAGGTCCGGTGCGCGCCGCAGGCCGGGTTGCAGACGGGCGCTTGGCTCCCGCCCGAGCCGGCGGCGCCGCCGGATCCGGCTGCGGCGCCGCCCGATCCCACCGTGCCGGAAGCTCCACCCGCCGAGCCGCCGGTCGCTGCCGTGCCGCCCGCGCCCGCTGCCGTGCCGGCCGTTCCTGCCGAGCCCGCGGTTCCGCCGGTCGCGCCGATGCCCGCCGCACCGCCGGTTCCGATCGCCGCGCCGCCGGTCCCAGCCGCGCCGGCGGCTCCAGC
>DATFXS010000831.1:0-4795 GCA_035315605.1 Polyangia bacterium | reverse complement strand
GGAAGACGGATGGTGGCCTGCGTGCATCCCGGGATCACGCAATGGCCGGGCTCACCCGACGTATAGATGTGGCCGTCCACGTCCGCGGCGAACCGGTACGCACCTGTATCCAGGTCGATCGTGACGTGCCCCGCCGCATCGGTCGTCGCGGGGCCGATGTCGCCGTCCGCGCTCTGCGCCAGCACCGGCTTTCCGGCCAGCGGATTGCCCGGCCCGTCCAGGACCGTCACGACGACCTTGTAGACGCGGATGGTGGCGGCGGTGCAGCCGGGCACGACGCAATGGCCGGGCGCGCCGCTCGCGATGAACGAGGTCCCGCCCGGGGTGAGGAAGCGATACGCGCCGTCGGCGAGGCGGAAGCTGACGTGCCCCTGGGCGTCCGTGTTCGCGGGGCTGAACTGGTCGTTGTCGGCGTCCTGCGGAATGACTTCCTCATCCGCCAGCGGATGGCCGGCGCCGTCGTCCACGGTCACCAGCACCGCATCCCGGATCGTGATCGTGGCGGTCGTGCATCCCGGGACCGCGCAGTGGCCGTCGGGGCCGCTGCGGAACAAGGTCCCGTCGACGATGACGTAGAAGCTGTACGACCCGGCGTTGACCCAGACGTCGGCGTGTCCCTGCGCATCGGCGTCGACGAACGCCACCTGGTTGTCGCTGGTGTCCTCGGCGACCACCTGGGCGCTCGCCGGAGGGTTGCCGTGCTCGTCGACCACAGTCACCGTCACCGGCTTCTGCACCGTGATGGTCGCGGAGGCGCAGGACGGGACGGTGCAGTGGCCGTCGGCCCCGCTCCAGAACGTCGCTTCGGTGCGGGTGACACCGAACTTGTAGTCGCCGCCGTTCACGGACAACACGGCGTGCCCGAGGCTGTCGGTCGCCACGAACCCGGCTTGCGCTCCGGAGGTCGCCTGCGAGAAGACCGTCCAACCCACCTGCGGCGCGCCGTCGGTGTCCACGACCGTCACCTGGACGTTGCTCAGGACCGCTGATTGAGCGAGCTCGACGTCGTCGTGCTTCGTGCAGCCCGGGGCGGCCGCAAACGACGACAACAACGCCACGCCGAACAGCCCGAGCCGGGTCTGGATCCGCCGCTTCCGCTTCAAAGTCATTCTCGTATCTCCTGTTTTCTTCGATCGCCGCGCGCGCGCTCCCGAAGGCAAGCGACGTGCCCGTGGACGCGGGCTCGACCACGGCGCAGCCGACGTGGCCTCGGCGGGTGCGGCGCGGCCCGAGTGTCAATCGCTGATTTGCATCCGCCCGTAAACCGTCCACGGGGCGTTTACGGCGGCTCGGGTTATAAATGCAGCTCGCAATGACGAGACTCGCTGTCGTTTCGCTTGTCGCCGTCCTCGTCGGATTCGCTCAATCGGCCCGCGCGCAGTCCGAAGGAGACGCCGCGGAGGCGAAGCGACATTTCGAGCAGGGCCTTCGCCTCTACAATGTTCAGTCGTATGACGAGGCGATCGGCGAGTTCAAGACCGGGTATCAGATCGACCCGCGCCCGGAGTTCCTGTACGCGCTCGGACAGGCGCAGCGGATGAACCACCAGTGCAAGGCGGCCATCGTCAGTTACGAGGCGTTCCTGCGCAGCGGACCGGCGGCGAAGCAGGAGGCGGCGGCCCATGACCAGATCGCGGCCTGCCGCGCCGAGCTCGCGACGACGGCGCCCCTGCCGGGCGCGCCAGCCGCCGGGCCGCCGCCGTCGGCCCCGCCGAGCGACGGAGCGACGGCGATCGCGCCGCCGCCCGCGAAGCCGACGCTACAGGCAGCGCCGCCCGCTTCGAGCAACGTCGTCGCCAACCTCACGGAGACGTCCACCCCGGTGGAGCGCGCCACGCCGATCTATCACCGTTGGTGGTTCTGGACGCTGATCGGCGGCGGCGTCGCCGCGGGCATCGTGATCGCGGCGGCCGCCGGCGCGTTCACGCGTACGATCGAACCCGGGTGCGCCGCCCCACGGGACTGCCGCAACCCATAGCTGGACGTTGGCGACATGCTTCGGCGGTACGTTCTTGCAAACCTGGTCCTCGCCTCGATGGTTGGCGCATGCACGAAGGACGGCCGGTCGCTGGTTCCCGTCAACGTCGACCTCGCCGGATCGATCGTCCCCGCGAAGGTGCGCGTGATCCTCTCCCCGCAGGCCTCGGGCGACAGCTGGCACGTCGACTACCCCTGGCCGGCGGGCCCCGGCCAGGTCCGCGAGCTCGGCGTCTACTTACCTGCGACCGTGCGCGGCGTCTTTGCCACCACGGCGTGTGGTTTGGACGACATCTATCATGTGACGGCGTTCGGCACCGGCAGCGACGTGGCGGTCACTCCGGGCCACGCGACGGACCTCGTCACGGTCATGCTCAACGGGACAGGCCCTGTTCCCGAGGCGTGCGTCAACACCGCAACCGGTGGCAGCAGCGGCGGGGGCGGGGGCGGGAGCGGCGGGAGCGGGGGCGCTTTCGGTGGTAGCGGTGGCGGCAGCGGCGGCACAGGCGGCAGCGCAGGTGCGGGTGGCAGCGCGGGTTCAGATGGCAGCGCTGGTGCCGGCGGCAGTGCTGGTACCGGCGGCAGCGCTGGTGCTGGCGGCAGCGCCGGTGCGGGTGGCAGCGCGGGTTCTGGCGGCAGCGGCGCTGGCGGCAGCGCTGGCATGGGTGGAACCGGAGGCGCGCCTCAAGGCGTTCTCGAGTTTGCCGACGCGCCCTACAACCCGCCGGTCGACCTGACCGCAGAAGGGAAGGTGGACTGGGCGCACTGGGTATACACACTCCAGGACGGGTTGATCTTCGAGCACAAGAACCGTGTGGGCGGGCCGATCAGCAACCTGACGCCGTCGGCCATCGTCGGCCTTGCGATGTCTGAAAGTGACTGCGTCTGGTCAGATGGGACGATGACCCCCTCCACGACCGGGAACCTCGACGGCATCTACATGAGCTATCCAGGCGGGCCCGGACAGATCACGTGGACGATCGCGGCAACCACGGCAACGCAAAGGCTGCGCCTTTACATCGGTGCTCACGGCGCAACAATCCTCACCGCTCATCTCGACGACGGCTCCGCCCCCGACCCGGCACCTTGGCGAATCACGTCCAACCTCGCTCCGGTCGACATCACGTTTCTCGCCACCTCGACACAGGCACATCTGAACGTGAGGTGGAGCTTCGAGGGCATGCCGGACGCCGACTACCCGATCATGTTCGTCGTGGCGGCGACGTTGGCCGCAGCTCCTTAAGGTGGCGGCGGCAGCGCCGAGTCGGGGCTCCACTTCTCCGTCGGCGGCGCGCCTCCGGCGGCCGGTGGGTGCGCCGGACGGACCCGTCTAACGCGGTCGTGCTTCGGGCGGGACACCTCGGGCACGTCGTCGTCGTGCGCCGCGCGCAGCATGGCCGGGGCCGCCACGGGAGGAGGCGACGGCGGCGGCGGAACCGGGGCAGTCACGGGGACCGGCGCCGCGACGGGCGCGGGAGCGGCGATCGGCGGCGCGGCCGTGGCCGCGCGCTCGGACCGGCGCACGAGGCGAGCTGTACCTAAACCGGCGCCCGCCCCCACCAGGCAAATCGCCGACAGCCCCACCACCGCGCGCCACCGATGGGCGGGTGGCCCATCGAAGGCCGCCGCCGCGCCCGGCGGCACCAGCCGCGGCTTCACCACGCGGGTGCGCCCGCCCGACACGGCGGGCACCGCTGCGTCCTCCTGCGGCCTTTCCGGACCGACCTCCGTGCCCGGATCGAGCGCGGCGATGGTCACCTCGCTGGCGCCGGGCAGCGTCCGCACGAACGACGACACGCTCCCCTGCGTGACGGCCAGCCGCTGCGCCAGCGCGAACGCCTCCAGGTCCTCCTGCATCTCCTCGGCCGCCCGGTAGCGACGCTCGCGATCGCGCGCCAGGCCCTTGAGCAGGATGCGCTCCAGCTCGCGCGGATAGCGCGACACCAGCTGCGACGGCCGCGGGGCGTCGACCTTGTCGATGGCGTTCATCACCATCAGATCCGAATCGCCCGGAAACAGGCGGCGGCCCACCGTCAGCTCCCACAGCACGATCGCTAGCGAGAAAATGTCGCTGCGCCGATCCAGGCGCTCCGAACGGCACTGCTCGGGAGACAGGTACGACACCTTGCCCTTGATCGTTCCGGTGCGCGTCTCGCCCGCGCGGCGGACGGCCTTGGCGATTCCGAAGTCGACCAGCTTCACGGTTCCGTCCGAGGTCAGGAAGATGTTCGGCGGCGAGACGTCGCGATGGACGAGGCCCAGCGGCTGGCCGGCTGCGTCCCGCTTCTCGTGCAGGTAGTGCAGCCCCGCCGCGGCGCCGATGCCGATCGCGATCGCGATCTCCAGCGGCACCTGCCGTCCCGCCCGCGCCAGCGCCTGACCGGCGCGCCGGATGTCCTGCCCGCGCAGGTATTCCATGGCGAGGAAGTAACGCCCGTCCTCGCATCCGAAGTCGAATGCCTGGACGACGTTGGCGTGGTGCAGGCTGGCGGCGATGCGCGCCTCGTTCATGAACATCGCCAGGAACTCCGCGTCGCGGGCGTACTCGGGGAGGATCCGCTTGATGGCGACCAGCTTCGGGACCCCGGCGACGCCTTCGAACGAGGCGAGGTGGATCTCCGCCATCCCCCCCGACGCCAGCGGCTTGAGCAGCGTGTAACGCCCGAATCGTTCGGGGCTGTCGTCGGCCGCAACCACGGTCATTGTTCTACCTCGACGCCGTGCTTGCGTAGAAGCCGGTGAAACATCTGTCGCGAAATACCCGCCTGGGCCGCCGCGTGCGCGACCACCCCGCGCGCCCGATCGAGCATCGCCCGGC
>DATFXS010000830.1:0-6421 GCA_035315605.1 Polyangia bacterium | reverse complement strand
GCGTCCGTCGGAGAACAGCGCGGGATCGCTGTCTTGCCAGGCGGAGCTGAGGGCCGTGATCTCGCTGGCGCTCTGCCAGGCGGCGGACGCGTCCGGGCGCGTCGCGGAGAAAAGATGAGACGCGGTCGCCGTTCCGCGCTGCGAGGCGAATGCCAAGTAGAGCTGGCTTCGATCCAGGGACGGCGCCGCGTCGAGCGTGGAGGCGCCGAGCGTGCCCACCGGCGTCGGGGTCTGCCACGGCGTATCCCGCGTCCGTCGTATCGAGGCGTAGAGACGCAGGCCGCCGCCGGCGCGATCGCTGCTGAAGTACATGACGAGGCCGTCCACGGATACTTCGGGATCCTGGTCGTTCTGCGGGCCGGACAGCTCGGCCACCAGCGTGCTCGGGCCCCAGGGATCGCTGGCAAGGGTGCGGCGACTGACCCAGATGTCGTTCTGGCCTCCGGTGGGAGACGCAAAGTAGATCTCGGTCTCCTCGAACGTCAGCGACGGGTCCTCCACGTCGTCGGTGTCGCTGCGGAGCCCGGGCACCATCGTCGGTGTTCCGAACGTCTGACCGGCGTCGCCCGGGCTCACATCCGCGCCACCCGTGTCGCCGCCGGCGTCACCGCCCGCATCACCCGCGTCCGCGGTGGCGTTTCTCGAGATCGCCAGGATCCGCTCGGCGTCGCAGGCGGCGAGGCAGGCGAGCGCACACAGAAACGGAGCGCCGCGCAAGGCCTTCACAGGGAAAGTATAGGCGCAACGCCATTACGCGATCACGCGAGGTCGCAAGCTTGGCGGCGGTCAGTTGCTGGCCGTGCAGGTGAGCAGGGGCGCTTCGGCCCAGTGCGCGGTGCCGGCGTCTGCGTCCTGCGTGCAGCGGAGCTGAACAGGGCCGCTGTCGGCGCAGTACTGACAGGTGCGCTTTGCCGTCGGGCACGCCGCGCCGGACGCCGGCGCCGTCGCTGGGCAGTCGGCCGCGTTGTTCGCGGGCACCGAGCAGCCCCACTGGAGTCCGCACGAAGCCGCTGTGAAGGCGATGCACTTGCAGCAGAGGCCGGCGCTCGTGCAGACGGCGTCCGCCGTCGGACATCGATCGCTCGATGTCGTTCCGGATGGGCACGCGGACGCGCCACCACCTGTTCCGGAGCCGCCGGAGCCGCCGCCCGACGCGCCGGCGCTGCCAGACGCGCCGCCAGTTCCGGTGCCGGCGCCGCCGCGGCCGCCGGCCGATGCGCCGCCCGTTCCCGTCCCGGCGCCGCCGCGGCCGCCGGTCGACGCGCCACCGGCTCCGGTGCCCGCCGCGCCACCGCGTCCGCCGGTCGACGCGCCTCCGCCCCCGCCGGTTCCATCGCCGCCGTGCCCGCCCGTCGACGGGCCTCCGCCTCCGCCACTGCCTCCGGCGGTCCCCGACCCGCCGGTGGTGCCTCCTCCGTCGGGACCGATCAGCGGGCGGCCCGCTCCCGAGCACGCCGCCAGAGAAAGGGCGAGGGCCGCCGCCGAGAGGCTGGCCCACGCCCGTGCCCGTCCGCCGAACGCGGTCGGCGGGGCTAGTTGCACGTCATGCCACCGGACGGACCGCGGCACTTGCCCGAGCAGCACTGTCCGTCGGTCGTGCACGCGCCGCCCGTCGGGATCAGCGTGCAACCCGTCGAGCTCGAGCTCTTCAGCTCGAGCTGGACCTGCCGGAAGTCACACTGACCCAGCGAGAACTGCGCCGCGGTCTGCAGGTTGCCCAGCTTCGCTCCGGCCTCGTACGACGACGCGGGATCGCTGCCCGTCGTGTTCACGGGCGGCAGCGTCTCCTGATCGACCTGGTAGCGGATCACGTGCCCGCACACGGTGGCCTGCTGCAGGGTCGCCGACGTGAACGACAGGCTGATCGGTCCCGGCTGGCTCAGGCCCTTCGAGTCGATCGTGATCTTGTCGACCGTCGACAGCGGCACGGGCGTCCCCGAGCTGACGTCCGAGACCAGGATTCGCGCGCCGCTGCCCGCGACGGCCTCGCCGCACAGGCCCGCGGTCGCGGCGCCGTTGGGATCGTTGCTCACCACGGTCAGCGTACCGCGATCTTCGGTCGGCGCGAGCGGCAACAGATCGACCTGGGGCGTGAAGCGAATCCTGACGCCCAGGGTCTCCTCGCCCGGCGGCAGCGTCACCGGGAAGACGCTCGGCTCGATCACGGCGTAGTCCAGCGTGTTCGTGTTGCCCGCGGCGCTGATCGACGAGATGGTGAGTGGGCACTTTCCGTTGTTGCGAAGGTCCATGACCTGGTCTGAGAAGCATCCCAGGTTCTTCGCCGCGTCGACAACGGTGGCCGGGAAGGCGACCGGGCCGGTCTCCGCCACCGGGTCGATGACCAGGTTCGGACACGGCGACGTGCCGCTCACGTCGACGTCGACCGTCGGGCGGTTCGGATCGTTCGTCGAGATTCGCACGATCGCCTGCTCGGGCGTGTCGAAGCACGCCTTGGGGGCGAACCGGATCGGGAAGTTGAAGTCGGCGTCGTGGCTCAGGACCAGCGGGAACACGATGTCGGTCGGGAGCACGAACGAGCCGCCCGACGGCACCAGCGTGATGCCCGTGATCAGGAGGTCGCACTTACCCTGGTTGAAGAGGGTCAGATTGAGATCGGCGTGATCGCCCTGGCAGACCTCGCCGAACGCACCGGAGTCCGCGACTGCCACGTTGATGCTGCCGCAGGGCGCGTTGCCCTTGACGGCCACGTCGACGGTTGGTTCGTCCGGATCGTTGCTGGTGACGCGGACGGTGCCGGTCTCGGGCGTCGCCGAGCACGCGACCGGCGCGTAGCGCACGGGCAGCGCGAAGTCCGTGCCCGCGGCGAGCACCAGCGGCAGTTGCAGATTCGACGGCAGCTTGAACGATCCGCCGCCCGGGATCGTGGAGACGCTGCTGATTCTGAGGTCACAGGTCCCGGCGTTCAGCAGCGTCAGCGACAGATCGCCGTGATCGGCCGAGCAGACGGCGCCGAAGTCGCCCGTGTCGGCGACCGCCAGGTTGATGTCGGGGGCGCCGCGATTGCACGTGTAGACGATGTCCTTGGTCGGGTTCGCGGAGTCGTTGCTCTTGATCCGGAACGTCGCCGTGGCGCTTCCGGTCCCGGTCGGGGCGCAGCGAACCGTGAAGTCCACGTGGCTGTCGGGGCCGATGAACACCGGCAGCTGCGGCTGCGCGTCGAGGGAGATGTCCGTGCTGCCCGAGGTTCGCGAGATGCTGGTGACGATGAGATCGCCGCCGCCTGTGTTGAACACCTCGAGCGGCAAGGTCTTCGAATCGCCCGCGCACGCCGTTCCGAACGAGGCCGGCGCGTCGACCTGCAGGACCGGCGAGCAGTAGGTCGGAACGTCGAACCGCTCGACCGGGTTGATGTCGTCGACGCCCGTCGTCGACGCCGTGAACCCCATGCCCGCCTGGGCGAACGCGGCCCAGATGAGGCAGCGATCGGCGCTGCCGAAGTCCTGCTCATCCGCCTCGAGGATCTTGTCGCGCGCGTCGAGGAACGTCGGATTGTCGCTGGCCAGCTTCATGCCGTCGATGACCAGGCGATTCATCGCGTTCTCTCCGGCGGCGAACCCGAATTTCCCGACGAGGTTGAAGCGCGCCGTCAGGATCGGGTTGGCCCAGATCGAACCGGCGAAGTGCACTTCGGTCTGGCAGATGCCCTGATCGACCATGGTGCGCGGCGGCTTGCAGTCTTCCTGGAAGGCGCAGGCCTTTCCGTCGCAGGTGTTGCCCATGCCGCAATCCGAGTCCTGCGAGCAGGTCTTGGTCGGGTCGTTGGAGCAGGTCTTCACCGTGCAGCCCGACCCGGTGTTGAGGGACGAGTACGTCAGCCTGAAGACCGACGTGTCGGTCGAATACGGGAAGCTGCGGATGCCGGCGCCGTTGAGGCCGAACAGGTAGTCGGCCACGCCGTACTTTCCGCTGTACGGATCGCTGGCCTGGGCGACGACCGAGAGCCCGAAGTAGTCTGCCCAGCCTTCGTTTTCCGCCTGGCTGCCCGACGTGTTGACGAGGCGCCCGTGGACGCCGTGCGTGTACTCGTGACCCATCACGACGGTTTCGAGATCGCCGTCGCGCTTGGGGTTCGTGTTGTCGCACAGGAACATCTGCATGCGCGGCGGGCTTCCGTCGCCGGGCGTCGAGAAGTTCGCGTTGCACAGCGAGGGCGGCATCCCGTCGGCGTTGTCCTGCGCTTCCGCGCGGACCGCGTCGCCGTCCGATCCGCCCAGACCGAAGTTGTTGCTCTGGAAGTTGCCCGATGCCTCGTTGAAGCCGAGCTTGTAGAAGAAGTCGTGGAGGCGATTGTTCCAGTAGAAAAGGTTCGCAACGGCGGCGTCGCGGCTGTTGCCGGGGTCCATGGTCAAGTCGAGGGGGAACGTGAAGTCCTCGCCCGCGCCGGGCGTCGGTCGGCTCCCCGGATCGGCGGAGTTGTCGCCGTCGCGATCGGTGTACGCGTCGACGTTGTTGCTGGTCGTCGTCGAGCGCGCCGCGCCGGCCCACCAGTCGAAGTGGTTGTCGTCGTGCGGAAAGTCGAGGATGCCGGTGAAGGGGCTGTCCACCCTCGCGACCGTCCCCACCGAGCTGCCCTGCGGCGTGTTGGGAATCGGGCTGTCGCTGGTGAAGACCTCGCCGTGCGTCGGGATGTGGTTGTAGCTGGTCAGCGACTTGCGCCAGAGCAACCGGCCGTCGACCGCGTCGACCAGCGAACGATACAGATACGTCGTGCCGACCTCCTCGAACATGACGTGCCGGGCGAGGCGCACCTCCGTGCGGCTCAGCGGAAAGTAGACCAGGCCGAGCGGCTGCCAGCTGGAGATGCTCTGGACGTGCGCCGCCTTCGCCGCGATCGTGACCGCGTCCGTGTCGCTGATGACCGGCGTCGTGGTGTTGACGTGATTGCGGGCGCTCGGGACGGGCTGGCCCGAGGCGTTGATGACGCCGCCGTTCGCGTCGAGGTTGATCGTGACGACGCTGCCGAAGACGTCGTTGTTCGCGGCGCGGAACTGGACGGTGTAATGGTGAACGCCGTTCGCATCCGTCACGTAGTCGCGCGAGATGTAACTGTCGGCGAGATCCGCATCGGACAGGTCCCAGAGCCCACGGTATGTCTTGAGGAAGCCGGTGGCGATCAGCTTGGGGGCCGCGCTGCTGGCCGCCGTGAGCGAGGGCCCACGCCGGGTCAGGCGGCTGGGGGCGTCGTTGAACTCGCTGTAGCGGACCACGAATTCACCCGGCGCGGCGACGCGCAGGCTGTCGAGGAGCTGCTGGCGCGCCGATGACATCGCCGTGATCGGTGCGGCCAGCGTCGTGCGAATGATGCCGCGAATGTCGAAGTCGCGCGCGCCCGTATCGATCGCGCCGACGTAACCCGACCCCGTCGAGGCCGAGCCCGGACCGGTGCCCGTGCTTCCTGGAGGTCCCGCGCATCCGCTCACGCACGCTGCGGCGGCCAGAGCCACCAGAGGAAAAGACAGCGCCCGCCGAAGGAACCCGGTGCAATCCTTCATCGTCCCTGCTCCCTTTCTTCTTCCGCGCACCGAGATGAGCGCGCGCAGTTACATTTTTATGCGGGGGGACTTTTCTCACGGGTCGTTGTCAACCGTCAAGCAACCATTGCCTGTATAAACATGTCTTTTCAGTAACGCTTCATTGCGCGCACATTAAACGTCTTCCGATAACGTACAACTCCAATTGTTTGAAGCGGTTCAGCGGTTGTTTGTCGGGTCGAGACGGTAGATCGGAGCGGAACTTGCGCGCCTCCTGCCGATCGTCTAGCCTCGCGGTCGCAGTTGTCGGCTGGACCGGACTGGAGGCGCAAATTGAGATTGCAGATCATCGGGTTGAGGGTCGCGCTGGCGTTCTTTGCGGCGTCGATCTGCTGCAGCAGCTCGGACAACCACAAGCCGGGCGGCACCGGCGGGGCCGCAGGCTCCGGTGGAAGCGCGGGCAGCACGGCGGGGGCGGGCGGAAACGCGGGCAGCACGGCCGGTTCCGGTGGAAACGCGGGCAGCACGGCGGGAACGGGCGGAAACGCCGGCACGGGCGGCACGGGCGGAGCGGCCGGAACAGGTGGCACCGGCAATCCGGTCGATGCAGGCGATGGCGGCGGGAACCCCGCTTGCGCAGCCGGCGTCACGGACAACGGTGCCTGCAACAACGATGTGAGCTGCCTCAACAGCAGCGGCCAGTTCTGCACGTGCAGGCCCAACGGGACCTGGCGCTGCGGCAACGTCTGACCGCCGCGCCGTAACGTTCATTTCCGCGCGGGAAACAATCCATTCCCCGCGCGACGGATTCTCCGGCGATCCGCGCCCGGCTAGCTTGTTCTCATGAGCAAGCGATACGACGTGATCATCCTGGGGGCTCGCTGCGCCGGCTCACCCACGGCGATGCTGCTGGCGCGCAAGGGCTACCG
>DATFXS010000829.1:0-5320 GCA_035315605.1 Polyangia bacterium | reverse complement strand
CCCGCCGCCGCAACACCCGGCGATGACCAGCGCCAGCCCGCAGAGCGCCCCGCCCGCACCACGCATGGCTTTTCCCACACATCATAGTCCCCCCGTCTCGGGCGGATCGGTCACCAATCCACCGAATCCGGGCTACGACGGCGAGGCGCGGCGCATCGGCCGCAGCACCGGATCGCCATCGATCGCCTGGACGACCGTCGCCAGGCTGCGCCGAAGACAGCGATCGGTCTGCGCCGGCGACCTGCCGATCGCCGCCGCGACCTCGCGCGCGTCGAGGCCCTCGACATAGTGGAAGACGAACGCGATCCGATCCACGGCGCCGAGACGATCGAGGATCCGATAGAAGCGCTGCACGGCCTCCCGTTCGGCGGTCTCGCGCGCGGTGACGCGGCCGGCACCGAACGCGCGCCAGGCGGAAGGCGACCAGCCGGACGTCCGCGACCGCAGCTCGGCCTGCGCGATGCGCGCGATCGTTCGCACGACGAAGCGGGTCAGATCCGCGTGCGGGCGCAGGCGGCGGCCCCCATGGAAGGCGCACAGCAGGACGACGTGGACGGCGTCCTCGATCGGCGCCCACGGCCCCAGCACGCGCCGGAGCAGGCGGAACACCATCGGCGCGAAGCGCCGCCACAGCGGATCCGCGACCGCGGGATCCTGAGCGCGCAGCGCAGCCAGCAGCCGCGCGTCGTCGCGGTCCGCGAGGGTCGGCGCCGGCCCGACCCGCCGCGATGCAGCCGCGGGCGTCCCGACACCCCGGTGACGGTCGACGACGGCGGTGCTCACCGCGATGCACCTTGCCGACGTGGGGACACGCCCTGGTTTGTCGAAAGCCCGGCGCGTTTGTCATGAAAAGTCGGGTCAGCGCCGCGCGGCCCGCCGCCGCCACCCGTCAGCGCAGCGCCAGCGTCGCGAGCGTCCGGGCGTGCGCCGACGGCACCGCGGGCTTGAACGCCCCGGCCGACAGCAGCGCGTGCTCGAGCGAGCTCGCCCGCTCGCGCCGCATCGGCGCCGGCTCGGCGATTCGCTGCCGCGTCTGCAGGCCGCGATCCCAGGCGAGCTCGATCGCCTCGGCCTGCTTCCGGAGCTGGGCGCGCGCGCGGCGCAGGCGGGACGCTACCGTGCCGCGCGGAATGCCGAGGCGGGCAGCGACCTCGACCGTCTCCATGCCCTCCAGCTCGAACAGCACGAAGACCGAGCGCAGCGACTCCGGCATGCTGGCGAGCATCTCGTCGAACAGCCGGCGCATCTGCATGCGGTCGGCGAGGTTCTCGGGCGTCGCGAATGCCTCGATGCGCTCCGGTACCTGTTCGCTCGGCAGCTCGCGCCGTCGGGCGAGCGCGCGGCGCGCGTGCGAGGCCGTATTGAGGGCGACTTGAAATAGAAAGCTCCGCTCGGCGCCGTGCCGGACGTCATTCAGCCGGTTGGCCGCGACCATGAACGTGCGTTGGACCTCGTCGTCCAGGTCCGACGCCGGAACGCCCGCCTTGCGGAGGGTGTGCGCGACGAAGCGGAGGTGCTCGTCGACCATGGCGCGCATGCGCGCCTGGTCCTGTGAGGCGGCTTGCATGTTAGAGGACGCTTCCCCCCTCGCAAGCGGCCGGAATCGCGGCTGTACCGGTCACGGTAGCTACTTGTCGTCAGGCCTCCGCGGTTGTCACAAAATCGTCCCCGGCACACGGTTACGCGCGCGGGACCGTGCGAACGCCCGGCGATCCGCTGGCTACTGACAGGCGGGATTGAGCGGATAGAACGACAGAAGCGCTTGGCACTGATCGATCAGCTGCTGCTGGTCGATGGACGGATCGCCGCAGCTGAGCGAAGAGGTGCACGGGATCGCGCCATCCCTCTGCGGCGTGGCGGCGAGGCAACAATCGTCGGCCCTCCTGCAGACGTCACAGCAGCTCCCGACGCCGGCGTCCGCACAATTGTCGCCGCTCTGGCCACCGCTGCCATCGGCAGCGCTGGCGCCCCGTGGCGAAGCGATGCTGCCTCCGCACGCCTGCACCGCCGAGGCGCCAAGCGCACCGGCGAACACGACCGACATGACCATCTGCCTCATCGCTGCCAGGGCCGCCATCCTCGAGGAAAGCGGACGCTACTACGGCCTCCCGCGGGATCTGTGCGTCAGGCACGCAACAACTTCGTCATCCGCGCATCACGGGAGTGTTTCCTTCTGGAACTGCATCCACGACGTGTCGACGATCTTCGCGAGGCTGTAGCTGCCGCAGTGGCTGCCGCTGGGGGCCGTGCACAGCGTCACCTCGGTGCTGTCGGCGCAGGACATGTACGTCTTGCAGATCGAGTTGGTCGACAGCGTCGCCGCCGCGCCGGTGCACATGTCGAAGTGCGCCCAGGTATCGACGTTCACCTGCGCGCTCGGGAAGTTGAACGCCTTGCAGCTTCCTCCGGGCGGGCAATCCGCGGCCACCACGGTCTGGCCGCCGTTGTAGGGAACGATGGAATTGTCCTGCCCCTCGTCGAACGCGGTCACCGAGATCGACCGCGGCAGCGTGCACGTGCAGGCCGTGTTGTTCGTCGCGGTCAGCGACGACGCGCTGGCCGGTTCCGCGCCGGTGATGCACCGGAAGTCGACCGGGGCCACGGCCGCGATCACGTCCGCCGCGTGGCAAGCGAGCATGTACGACATGCCGCCGCCGTTCGAGCAGCCGCTCGCGTAGATCCGCTTGGGATCGACGCAGGTGTTCGCCTCGAGAAACTTGATCATGTCGCGCGTGAACTGGACGTCGTCGACCTTGTTCGACTGGGCGCCCTGGCAGCAGTAGCCCACGTTCCACCCGTTGTTCGCGTTCGACGCCGAGTCGGGGAACACCGCGATGCAGCCGACGCTGTCGCACTTCTTGTCCCAGCCCGAGGCGCTCTTCTGCGACGAGCCGGTGCCGCCGAGCGGGTGAAAGTCGAAGATCACCGGCAGCGGCGCGGCGCCCGTGTAGCCCGTCGGAAGGTGGACGATGAACGTCCGCGACATGCCGCTCGACGTGATGGTCTGATTCGAATCGCCGGCTTTCAGCGTGCCGGGGCAAGCCGCGCCCGCGCCGCCCGTTCCTGTGGTGCCGCCGCGTCCGCCGGCGCCGGTTCCCGCCGCGCCGCCCGCGCCCGTGGTTCCGCCGCGTCCCGTCGTCCCCGACGCGCCGGCCGTCGCGCCGCCCCGGCCAGTCACGCCCGCCATACCCGCCGCGCCGGAGGCGCCGCCGCGTCCGCCGGCGCCGGTCGTCCCAGCGACCCCCGCCGTACCGCCCGCGCCGGTCGTGCCGGCCCCGCCCGCGGTCCCACCGGTGCCCGTCGCGCCGGCGGCGCTCGTCCCGCCGCGGCCGCCCGCGCCGGTGGTTCCGGCCGCGCCGGCGGTGCCGGTCCCCGCGCTCCCCGAAGCGCCCGCGGCTCCGATCGCGCCCGCCGCCCCCGCGGAGCCGCCCGCGCCGGTCGCGCCTGCGGCGCCGCTGTTCGAACCGCCTCCGGACGATCCGCAGCCCGCGACCGCGGACGCCGCCATCACGACGGCGAGCAGCGCGAGCAGCCCGCCCTGCCCCGATCCGCCCTTTCGACAGGAACCCTTCGAGCTCGTGGTCATCGGCGACCTCCTTGTTACGGGCCTGACGATAGGACGCCGATAGTTGATATGTCAACCAGTTGATTTATCCACACCGCGGCAAGGCCGAAAGGCCGCCCTCACGGGGGCCGCGCATCAATCCGCGCTGTCCTCGCCGATGCGAGGTCCGCGCGCGGCGCGCGGGTAATGCCGGGCGACGTAACGCGCCGTCGCCTTCTCGACGGCGGGCAGGTTCTCGTGCAGGCGTTTCAGCAGCCGGAGCAGCGTGTCGCGCTCGGCGTCGCTCAGCACCGACAGAAGCGCGCGCTCGCGCTCCAGCGCCATCTCGCGGATGTCGTCGTGCAGGGCCCGCCCCGCCGCGGTCAGCGTGGCGACCCTCACCCGACCGTCGTTCTTGTCCAGCCCCATCGTGATCAGCTTTCGCGCCAGCATCCCCTTGAAGCAGCGGCTGACCGCGGCCTTGTCCATGCCGAGGATCTGCGACACCTGCTGCGCCGTGATCGACCCGTGAATGGCCAGGAACACCATGCAGCGCCAGGTCTCCACGCCCACGTTGAAGACGCGCAGATAATTCCGGGACGCGCCCCGACCCAGCTTGTTGGCGACGAACGTCAGGTACGCCGGCGCGTAGCGCTCGAGATCGATCACCTTCCCGTTCCGGTTCGCGGGGGCCGGTCCCCAGGAGCGCTTCGTCGTGGTGGCGGTCGGCATCGGCCTCGACTGCCACTCTACTCTCCTACGGCAGCGATTGCGTCTTCAGCACGTTCCAGGCCGTGTCGGTGAACTTGGCCGACGTGTTCGAGTAGACGGCGAGGTGACCTCCGCTCGTGGTCGAGCAGAGGCTGACCTGGGTGCCGGCCTCGCACGATGACCAGGTCTGACAAAGCGAGTTGTTCGGGTCGGTCGCCGCCGAACCGGTGCACTTGTCGAAGCCCGCCCAGATCTGCGCGTTCACCTGCGCGCTCGCGAAGCCGATGCCGACGCAGCTGCCGTTCGGGGGGCAGTCCGTGGCGAGGCTGGGCGTCTGCCCTCCGCCGTAGGGGACGACCGACGTATCCGCCTTCTCGTCCCACGCGACCACGGCGATCGCCCGTGGCAGATTGCACATGCACGCCGTCTGGTTCGTGGCCGACACGGTCATCGCCAGCGGGTCTTTGCCGGTGACGCAGCGGAAGTCGACGGGCGCCACCGCGGCGATCACGTCGGCGGCCTCGCACGCCATCCGGTAGGTCATGCCGCCGCCGTTCGAGCCGCCGCTCGCGTAGATGCGCTTCGGGTCGACGCAGGTGTTGGCCTGGAGGTACTTGATGATGTCGCGCGCGAACTGAACGTCATCGACCTGATTCTTCTCGGCGTTCGTGCAGCAGTAGCCCGCGTTCCACGAGTTGTCGCTGGCCTTCGACTTGGATGAGTCGGGGAAGACGGCGATGCAGCCGACGCTGTCGCACTTCGCCTTCCAGCCCGACGATCCCTCCTGCTGGCTGCCGCTGCCGCCGAGCGGATGAAAATCGATGATGGCCGGGACGCGCGAGCTTCCCGTGTAACCGGTCGGTAGGTGGACGATGAACGTGCGGGACTCGCCGCCCGACGTGACGCTGGCGTTGTTGTCGCCCACCTTCAGCGTGCTCGTCGGGCAGGTCCCGCCGCCGCCCGCGCCGGTGCTTCCGCCCGCGCCCGCGCCGCCCGTCCCCGCGCCGCCGCCCGCGCCTGCCGTGCCGCCACCCGCTCCTCCGCGTCCCGCACTGCCGCCGCGAC
>DATFXS010000828.1:0-2703 GCA_035315605.1 Polyangia bacterium | reverse complement strand
CCCGCCGCCGCCTCTGCCGGATTCGTCGACGGCCCTGCCGCCTCCCACGCCGCCGCCGCCGGTCGAAAGCACGTTCACCACGCAACCCGTGCACACGGGACATCACATCCCCACGAGCCTCGTCATCAACAATCAATACTTCGACGCCAGTCCGGGGGGCTTCCGGAGCTACCTCGAGACGATCAGGTGGAGCAACCCACAGCTCTACGCGCAGCTTTCGCCGGACGTCGATCGTCTCGAATCGCGCCAGACTTCGTCTCTCATGTTGATGGCGGGCGGGGCCGTGGTTGGCCTGGCGACGGCGCTGTACGGGATCGCGACGGTCAGCAATTGCGTTCAGCCGGCGGCCACCGATCCGAACTTCGCCGCGGATGCGCAGGCGTGGGGCCAGTGCAACCGCGACAACAACTCACGGATGGCGACGTACACCTTCGTCGGGGCGGGCGTCATCGCGGCCGGGATCATCGGCTTCTGGATCACCAGCCCGAAGCGCGGCGATCTGCTCGACGTCATCAACAAGCACAATCGCGCCAGCCCGGAGCCGCTGCACCTGCAGATCGGCTACGACCCGACCCACCAGCTCGCCGAGGCCGGCGCCACCCTCACGTTCTGAGCTCAGCCCGGGGGCGTCGTGTCGACGCCGATCGCGTATCGCCAGGCGGGCGTCGGCTCGATCAACCGGCGCCGCTCGAGATCGAAGAGGCCAAAGCTGAATGTCGCATCGCAGGCGATCGCGCCGTCCTGCTTGACGATCTGCTGCCGAAAGGAGCCGACCTTCCCTTCATATGAGAGCAGCTCGCTGCGAATGACGACCGGCTCGCGCGGCCCCAGCTCGCGCATGTACTTCATCGTCACCTCGAGGATGACGGGGCCGGTCTTCGTCCGCCGGATCACGTCGATCCCGAAGTTGCGCTCCGTGATCAGATCCCAGCGCGCCTGCTCCAGCAGCTCGAAGTAACGGGCGTGGTTCAGATGTCCGAACGAATCGAGGTGCGCCTCGCTGATCAGGATCGGCTTCTCGTGGATGTACGCCATGCATCGTCTATACCGCAGAACCTTTGAGGATTCGTCGCCGCCGGGATCCAATTTGCCCTGGCCGGGAATCATGCTCCGTTCGGCCCGCCCGCTCCGGCGATCATCGACGCCGATGGCGTGACGCCGCCGCCCGTGATTCTCCGTTGCGGGCGGCGGCCGGCGGGCGCCTAACCGGTCACGATCGGGCCGGCGCTGTCCCTGACAGGGCGCTGGTGATCGCGTCCGCGATCACCCCGGCCGGGCTCCCTTTCGCGATGTAGCTGGCGGCGCCGGCCGCGCGCGCGGCGGCGGCGTACTCGACCTCGCCGTGAAAGCTCATCACCACGACCGGCAGGGCCGGCTGCAGCCGGCGGATGTCCCGCAGCGTCTCCAGCCCGCTGCGATCAGGCAGCGACAGATCCAGCACCACGACATCCCAGCGCTGCTGCGCGAGCAACGCCAGCGCGCCAGCGGCGTCGGCCGCCTCGCCAATCGCCGGATCCGGCACGGCGCCGGCCAGCACCGCCCGAACCGATCGACGGACGTCGTCGCTGTCGTCGACCAGCAGGATGCGCGTCATGTCGTTCGCGCCGCCCCCGTCGGCACGCGCACGCTCAGCGTGGTCCCCCGCCCGGGCAAACCGGTGATGGTCACCTCGCCCCCGATGGCGAGCGCGCGCTCGCGGATGCCGACGATTCCGAGCGAGGTGGACCGTCCCAGCTCCTCTGCCGTGACGCCGCGCCCGTCGTCGGCAACGGTCAGCACGGCGGTGTCCCCGCCGACCGTCAAACCGATCTGCACCTGGCGCGCGCGGGCGTGGCGCGCGACGTTCGTCAGCGCCTCCTGCACGATGCGATACATGCTGAGCGCGACCGCGGGCGCGATCGGGACGCCGTCACTCGGCAGATCGAGGTCGCAGGCGACGCCGGTGCGCTGCTCGAAGTCGCGCGCCTGCGATCGGATCGCGGCCGCCAGACCGAGGTCTTCCAGGATCACCGGGCGCAGCGAGGCCGACACGCGCCGCGCGGTCTCGATGATCTGATCGACCAGCGTCTCCATCGACCGGGCGCGCTCGTCGACCGCGGCCGCCGCGCCGGCAGGCAGCTGGCCGCGCAGCCACCCGACGTCCAGCTTGAGGGCGGTCAGCGCCTGGCCGATCTGATCGTGGATCTCGCGGGCGATCCCGCGCCGCTCCTCCTCGCGGATCGCGTCCAGCCGCGCCGCCAGCGCGCGCAGCTGTTCGTTCGAGGCGCGTAGCTCTTCCTGCGCCTCCACCTGCTGCGAGACGTCCGTGAAGAAGATGGAGAGTCCCTCGGGCGACGGGTAGATCCGGTTCTCGAACCAGCGGTTCCAGGGCGGGTAGTACTCGCGGATCTGGAGCGGCCGCTGCTCCTCCATCGCGCGCTCGTAGGCGAGGTGGAATTTCTGGCCGCGCCCCTCGGGAAATTCGGTCCAGATGTGCTTTCCGATCAGATCCTTGGCGTTGCGCCCCAGCATGCGGCCGCCGCCGCTGTTGACGTAGGTGTAGCGCCAGCTCAGATCCAGCGCCGTGAATCCGTCGGAGACGCGCTCGAGGATCGTCTCGTACTGTCGGCGCGCGCTCTCCGCCTCGGCGCGCCGCGCCTCGACCGACTGCAGCAGCTGCTCGCGCTGGGTGACGTCGCGGAAGCTGCAGACCCGGCCGCAGAC
>DATFXS010000827.1:0-11281 GCA_035315605.1 Polyangia bacterium | reverse complement strand
GTGGTCCGGCGGCCTCACGTTCCGGCAGTGGTGGCTCCCCGGCTCGAACCACGCGACGATGTTCGGACCGATCGCCCGCTGGGAACCGGTCAGCTACGAATTCGGGCGGGCGTTCGTCGATCTGGCGATCGGGGCGACGTCGACCAGCTTCGCCTGGGCGCTGGGGTTCGATCTGGGCGGCGGCATCGAGTGGAACCTTCCCGACGCGCCGGGCCTGTCGATCGGTCCTTACCTCCGTTACAACCAGGTGCTGAACCCCGATCGGCGGACCAGCGACGATGGGCGCGCCTGGTCGATCGGGGGATCGTTCACGTACCATTTCGGCCGCGCGGCGGCTGGCGAGCGACCCGGCGAGGGGCCGCGCCGCGGCAGTGGCTCTTACCGTCTGTCGGTGCCCGATTCCGATCACGACGGCGTCGGCGACGACGAGGACCTCTGCAAGAACGTTCCGCAGGGCAAGCATCCGGATCCGTTCAAGCCGGGCTGCCCGGAGAACGACGAGGACGGCGACGAGGTGCCGGACGTCGACGACGCCTGCCCGGTGACGCCGCCCGGGCCGAACCCGGATCCGAAGCGTCCCGGCTGCCCGTTCATCGACACCGACAAGGATGGCGTCGCGGACGCCGACGACGCCTGCCCGCTCAAGCCCGGCAAGCCCAACTCCGACCCCGCGCACAATGGCTGCCCGATGGGCAAGACGGGCGTCGCGCCGGCCGAGAATGCGAAGCCCGAGCAGCCGCTTGACGAGCCGAGCACGGTCAAGAAGCGGCACATGAAGTAGCGGGCGCCGTCGCCCGCGAGATCAGTGCCAGAAGCCGATCGATAGCGCGATGTTCGCGTAGCGCTCGGCGACGTCGGCCGCGAGCGCGAGACGGACGCGGCGCTCCTTCTCCCAGAACGAGAACCGGAACAGGCGCAGCTCGGCGCCTGTCGTGCCGTGGAAGCGGCCGCCCCGGCCTTCGATCCGCTCCGGCTCCCAGTAGCTGCCCGCGCGCAGGCGCAGGCGGCCCGGCAGCAGCTCGCCCTCTGCGCCGACGCGCGCCGACAGCGTGACCGATCGCCCCGACGGCTGCGCCATCTGCGCCGCGAATCCGGCGACGCTGACGCCGTCGGTGACGCGGCCCGCGACGGCGAGGTCCGCCGCCAGCACCAGCGCGCGCTCGTCGCGGAACAGCACCGGATTCGGTTCGTTCCAGGTCGACTGTCCGAAGCGCCATGCGAAGCCGGCACCGATCTGCCAGGGCGATTCGCCGCCCGTCGGGGGCGTCAGGCCGTTGCAGCTGTTCGGATCGGCGCAGTCGTTCGTCACCTTGCTGGTGATCGCCGGCAGTCGCGCCGACAGGCCGGCGCGCCAGGGCAGCGCCGTCGGCCGCACCATCACGCCCGCCGCCAGCGCGCCGCCCGTCATGTCGAACACGGTGGTGGTCCCCTGCTGGATGGCGAAGTCGGCGACGGCGATCGACACGCCGATGCCCAGCTGGCCGTCGAGCACGGCGCGGCCCACCGCCAGCTGCGATCCGGCGGACATCAGCGTCGTGGTCGCGGCGCCGGTGGCGGCCGGCGGCAGCCCGTACGAGACGCCCGCGGCCGACAGGCCGATGCCCCACCGACCGACGTAGAGGCAGATGCCGCCGGCGTAAGCCTGGATCGGGCGATCGGGCCCGGCGGCCAGCCCGCTGTTCGCCAGGTCCGTGTCGTGCGAGGCGAGCAGCGTGTCGAGGTAGAAGTCCCAGTCCCACGTGCCGACCGCGCCGGGCGGCCGGAACGCCATCGCGGCCGGCGTCGCCAGCATGCCGGTCATGTCCTCGGCGGCGGCGGAGACGGCGCCGCCCATGCCGACGATCCGGGGCGAGCCGATCACCGTGCTCTGCTGGAGATCCAGCGTCTGGCCGCGCGCCCGGCCGGGCGCCAGCGCCAGCGTTGCGACCGCGCCGATCGCCAGCACCACCGCGGTCGCGCCTCGCATCGTCTGGGGCGATTGTACCCGCGCCGTCGAGCGCGCGCTTCGCTGCGGGCCGCGGCGGTAGAATGGTCGCGATGGCCGACCCGAAGAAGCGCAGGCAGCTGAAGACGTTCCCGGGGCTGACGGCGTCGCGTTTTCAGCACCCGCAGGATCTGCAGGCGACCGAGGCCCTGGCCGGCATCCCCGGCCTGGATCTTCTGGTGTCGAAGGTGATGGAGTACGGCCTGGAACGCCTCTACTACCTCGAGAACATCGCCGACAACGTCCGCGTCACGCCGCGCATGTTCCCGCGCTTGCATCGGTATCTCGGGTGGGGCTGTCGGATCCTCGACATCGACGAGCCGGAGTTCTACGTCACGCTCGATCCGAACCCGAACGCGTTCACCTACGGGCACAAGAGCCCGTTCATCGTGATGACGTCGGGCCTGATCGATCTGCTCGGTGACGAGGAGCTGTCCTTCGTGATCGGCCACGAGCTGGGCCACATCAAGGCCGGCCACGTCCTCTACACGGTGCTCGCGCGCAACATCGCGACCATCATCTCGGCGATCGGACAGGCGACGCTCGGGATCGGTTCGCTGCTGGGACAGGGGCTGGTGTTCGCGCTGCACGACTGGTACCGGAAGGCCGAGCTGACAGCCGACCGCGCCGGACTGCTGTGCGTCCAGAATCTCGAGCCGTGCCTCACCGTGTTCATGAAGTTCGCGGGCGGCGCCAGCCGATTGTGGGCCGAGATGGATCACGCCGAGTTCATCCGCCAGATCCAGGACTACGAGGAGGCGGATCGATCGAATCTGAGCCGCGCCTACAAGCTGTTTCTGACCGCCTGGCGCACGCACCCGTTTCCGATCCTGCGCGCGAAGGAGCTGGACGCGTGGCACGCGGGCGGTTACGCGGAGATGATCGAGACGCGCGCCCTGCCCGGCTGACCAGGTATTTCGTCAAACTATTATTTTCGGGAACCGGTCGGCTGTCCCGCGACGGGCCGCGGCGAGTGACACTGGACGGCGCTTCACGCGCTATATTCTGGCCGTGATCGCCGAGTTCAAGCCCGCAACCGATCTCGAGGAGACGCTGGTCCGCGCGGCCACCGATCCGGCGGCGCGGCCCGAGTTCTACCGGCGGCTGCTCGCCGCCGAGCTCTACGTCCTGACCGACGAGACGCACGCGGCCAACGGGGAGACGTCGAAGCCGGCGGCCGCCGACGCGGCCTTCATCACCTGGACGTCGCCGAGCGGCCCCTACGTACCGCTGTTCTCGTCGCGCGCGCGCGTCGACGAGATCGCGCGCCTGCGCGAGCGGACGTACGGCTTCGTCGCGCTGTCGGGCAAGGCGGCGTTCGCGCGCCTGGCGCAAGAGAAGCGTGCGGCGTTTCTCAATCCCGGGTTCACCAGCGGCAAGCAGTTCGTGCCCGACGTCGTCGAGCGGCTGGCGGGCGGCGAGAAGGCGGTGCCGGCGGCTGGCGCGCCGGTGTCCGTGTCGAGCGGCGGCGAGAGCGAGAAGCACGGCAAGCCCTGGTGGAAGATCTGGTAGGGCTCCGCTCGCTCAACTCACGTCTCAGAGCAACGCTTCGCTCCGCCCGGAAGCCCTTCGAAGCGGTGCGTGCGACGTTCGAGCGGCGTCAGCCTTCGTGAGGAAGCGCCTCGCGTTCGAGGCGGCGGGTGCGGACGACGGCGAGGAAGAACGCCAGCGCCAGCGGGCCGAGGAACAGGCCGACCGCGCCGAAGGCGGTCATCGCGCCGATGAGCGAGAAGAAGACCAGCGCGCCATGGAGCTGCTGTCCCTTACCGCGGATCAGCATCGGCCGGATCAGGTTGTCGATCATGCCGACCGCCACCGCGCCCCAGATCGCCAGGAACAGTGCTGCCCACGGCCGGCCCAGCAGCAGCACCAGGCCGGCCACTGGGAACGTCACCAGCGCGGTGCCGACCGAGGGGATCAACGACGAAAACAACGTCAGCAGGCCGAAGAAGATCGGGCTCGGCGCGCGCGCGATGGCGAATCCGATGGTGGCCACCACCGCCTGCGCGCCGCCGGTCACGAAGTTCGCGCCCAGCACCGAACGGCTGACGCTCCGGAACTCGCGCATCATCCAGCGGACCCGATCCGGCGCCAGCGGGGTGGCGCCGATCAGCCAGTCGACCAGCTTGCTCCCGTCGCGCAGCAGGAAGAAGAACGCGATCAGCATCAGCACCAGCCGCAGGCCGAAGCGCGCCATCACGCCGAGCGCGCCCGACAGCGCGCCGAGCGCCCAGCGGCTGCCCGCCGCGAACGGCCGTTCCGGATCGATCTGGCTCGGCAGCAGGCGGTGGATCCAGCCCTCGATCGGGTCGGGCGCTTTCGCGATCAGCCCGGCCAGCCCCTCCGACGCGAGCGTCGTCTTCACCACGGCGATCGCGCTCGTGGCCTCGTGCACGGCGACCACCGCCAGCGCCGCGAGCGGGACCAGGATCAGGACGATGGTCGCAGTCGTGAAGATCGCGGCGGTCAGCGAACGGCGCCCATGCAGGCGGTGGACCGACGCCTCGTAGAAAGGCGACAGCACGCCGGCCAGCACCGCGGCGATCAGCAGCGGCCGCCAGAGCGGAAACGCGACCGCGACCATGAGCAGCGTCGCGGCGCCCACCACCACCACCTGCGCCCGGCGCCGCGCCAACCCATCCGCCACGCCCAAAAGGTAATCATGGGGCGTTGACGGCGGCGCCTGAGGCCGAGCTTGGCGTCACCCGAGGTCAACGCAGAGAAAGACGATCCCCACAAAGGGGCTGTTGGCCGTCGGGTCGCATGCCGTGCCGTGCAGCTGCACGCCTCGCATCGAGGCATCCGTGTAATCCCATCCATTCACCGGATCGTGCGGGATCGTCTGATAGAAGCCGTCGCCGCCCATGAACTGCAGCTCGATGTGCCCGCGGTCGGTGATGCTGTTCGGCGGTTCGGGAACGGCGAACGTGCAGGCCGCCGTCTGCGTGACGAGAGCGCTCATCGCCGTCGGTAGGTCCGTGCTTTTCGACGCCGGAGCGTATGCGGGTGTGCCAGTGCGCGCCAGGCCGCCCGCCGTGGCTACCTGGTCGAGCGCCGCGTCCGTGTCTGCGTCCAATGTCCCGACACCGACGACGTAGGTCGCGATGCCGGTGGCGGCCGCGTCGCCGACCGCCTGGACGGCTCCGGCCGCGTCGCTGGCGAGCGGGTCGGGATCGCCGGGCTTGCAGTCCGGCACGCTGTCGGTGACCAGCAGGATGACGCGGAGCGGGCCGGGATCGCGGTCGGACAGGTGCGACGCTGCGACCTCGATCGCCGCGCGCAGCGGCGAGTTGCCGGGCGTGCCGAGCAGGCCGGCATTCGTCCGGCGCGCCAGCTCCGTCGTGATCTGGCCGCTGCTCTGCCCGCCGGTCGGCACCGCAATTCCCCCCGCGTCGCAGGCCTCGCCGCCGTCGGCGATCAGCTTGAGGCCCCAGTTGACCGCCGGTCTCGGCGGGCCGACGACGGAATCGATCGCCGCAACGGCATCGGCCCACTTGGACCGCATGCCGCATCCGCCGGCGCAGGGGCCGTCGAACGCGTCGTTCATCGAGGCCGACGTGTCGAGAACGATCAGGATGTCGGGTGGCAGCGGCTGGAGCTGGGTCGGGTTGGCGGCGCAGTTCATGCCGGAGACCGCGCCCGTGCCGGTGCCGCCGCTCAATCCACTACCGCCGGATCCGGTCATGATCGGTCCGGCGCCACCCGCTCCCGTAAGCTGGCCGCCGCTGCCGCAGCCGCCCGTCGCGAGCGCCATCGCCGCGACCGTGACCGCCACCCACATCGATGGTGCGCCGGGCATCAGACGGCGAGGCAATTGAAGACGACCGACACCGACTGGCTCCGGGACGCAGTACACGCGGCTCCATACAGCTGGAGGACCGTTTGCGACGCGTTCGCATAGGTCCACCCGTCGGGGGCGTTCTGCGGAATCCCCGTTCCGTTGACGTACACGGTGATCAACCCGCGGGTCGTGGTGCCGTCGTTCGTGGGTGGGGGCGGGATCGCGAACAGGCACGCACCGGCTTGCGCCGCCATCGCGTTCAGCGCGCTGACCAGATCTGCGCCGCTCGCGATCGGTATGTACGATCCGGGCGAGATGGGGCAGAAGCTCACGAGCGCCATCTGAGCCAGCGTCGCGTCCCCCGGTCCACCGGCGGTACCGAGGCCGAGGATGCAGGTGGGGATGCCCGCCGTCCCGGCGTTCGTGATCGCCTGGATCGCGGCGTCCACGTCGCTGGCGAGAGGGTCCGATGCGCCGCCCTTGCAGTCCGGGGCACCGTCCGTCACGAGCAACATGAACTGCGACCCGAGATCCGTCGCGGCCAGCCGATTGGCTGCCGCGACGTCGATTGCCGCGCGCGTGGGCCTGTTGCCGGGGCGCGCGAGGCCGGGCGGGATCGACCGGCTCGCGAGCGCGGCTTGGATCTGGGCGCCCGTCCCGGGTCCGGCCGACACGGCGACGCCGCCCGCGTCGCACACACCCGCCCCGTCGTTCATCAATTTGAGGCCCCAGTTGGCGACAGAAGGCGTCGAGTCCACGACGGAGTCGATCGCGGCGACCGCAGTGGCCCACTTCGAGCTGGCGCCGCACCCGTTCGAGCAAGCGGCGTCGAACCCATCGTTCATCGACGCTGACGTATCGAGAACGATCAGAACATCGGGCGGCAGCGGCGGCGCAGGGCGCGCAACCGAGATGCATTGGGTGGGTCCCGTACCAGCCGCCCCCGCCGGTCCGCTCCCGCCGCTGCCCGTCATGACCTGGCTGCCCGCGCTTCCGCTCGAGACGATGCCGGCACCGCCCCCTGCGCCGGTGAGCTGGCGGCCCCCGCCACAGGCGCCTCCCGTGAGCAGACCCGCAGCCGCGGCGCCGAGCACGACGAATGCCTTCACACCCACCCGCATCGCCCTCAGTATGTCTCCGGGACCATCGATTTGTTGGGCACCAAAATGACCCGGCCCGCACGGCGTGGTTGTTGCACCCACGATGTCGCATCGTCCCGCGAAGAAGCGAGCTGGCGGAGGTCATTTATGAAGAGGCACGACATTTCGATCAGCCTCTTGGCGATCGTCGTCTGCGTGGGGCTTGCCGGCGCGGGCTGCAGCGGCGGGAACGCCAAGGACGTCGTGGTTCAAAATCAGGGTCAGCTGTGCGTCTATCCGGCGAGCGAGACAAGCGGTAGTCCCATTGTGAGTGACACCACCCCGCGCGACTACGCCATCGGTGACGTCGCCAACGTGGCGGTGCTTCTGGAATGCCTGAGCGGGTCCTGCACGACCAACCGCCAGGCCAGCTGCACGGCCACGCTGGCCGGAAATATGATCAGCGTGGACGCGACGGGCTCGTACCACGACACCGGAGCGTCGGAGTGCACGCTCGACTGCGCGTTCTTGCTGGCCCGCTGCGCGACGCCGCCCTTGCCGGCGGGGACCTACACGATCTCGTATGCCGGGCACACGACGGAGCTTTCGGTCGCGTCGATGGTGCCACCGCCGTGCACTCTTTGACCGTGATCAGTCGATCGCGAGCGTGATGCGGGCGAGCGCGTACGTGGCGGCGGGGAGCGGCCCCGGGCCGGTGTGGCGCTCGAAGCCGGCCTGCAGGCGGGCGCACGGATCCTTCGCGTAGAAGGTCAGCGCGGCGCCGCCGCTCCACCCGTTCGCGTCCGCGGCGCGGTTCCACCCGCCGCGCGCGGCGACGTCGAGGCGGCGCGCGATCAGCGACACGCCGGGCTCGAACACCACGCCCTGCTGATTGCCCGACGGCGCATGCACGAAGATGTACTCCGACGTCGTGGAGAGGCGGCGCCACTGCGCGGACAGATCCATGCCGGCGCCGATCGACTTCGCTTCGTACAGCGTGCCGTACATGAACGAGACGCCGTGCCGGAAGCGAAACCAGTCGGTCCACGGATCGTCCGGCGCGCGGCGCCACGGGGTCACGCCGACCGGACCGATTGGCTCGGCGGCGAGGCGGGCCGCGACCAGCGCGCCGCGCTGGAACAGATCGCCGTCGATGAACCGGCTGGACGACATCACCGCGGCGGCATAGGCGAGCGCGCCGAGATCGCCGCCGATGCCGGCGCCGACCCGAAAATCCGGCGCCAGGGTCTGCGCGATGACCGAGCGTTCGGGCAGTCGCAGGTCAGCCTCGCCGACCTGGCGCGTGAGCGAGAACGGAACGCTGATCGCGCCGGCGTCGAGATGGAAGACCCGGTGCGGCCGCCACGACGCGAACGCCTCCGTCACGCGCAGCGGTCCGGCCAGGCGCCCGCCCTCGACGGGCGCGAAGTGCTGGCCGCCGGCGTCGGCCGATTGCGCCTCCAGCACGAGGCGGACGCGCCAGCTGCGGCCGGCGAGATCTTCGCCCGCGCGCACGCGACGCAGTCGCAGCGACGCGCCCCCGGCCGGATCGCCGAAACGGGTGGGCGCCGACGCGACCAGGGCGTCTCCCTGCACGAGCAGCACCAGCGGCCGCGTCTGCGGCGGGACGAAGTCCCCCTCGCCGTCCGCCGCCGCACGGGCCGCCGCGCACCAGCCGAGCAGCGCAGCGATCGCGGCGGCGATCCGCATCAAGCGCTCGCGTGGGAAGCCGGCGAGCTTTGCTCGCCGATTCCCGTCGCGGGAGGGTTTGGGAACCCGTTGCGGGTTCCCATCTAGGTAGGAGCGGGCGTCCCCGAGCGCGTCTTCTGTTCGAGCCGCTCGACCACCTTCACCTCGTAGGCGTCGCTGTAGAGGACGTTCGCCTCGAGGATGCCGGTGGGGCTGGTGACGTTGATCTCCGTCAGCCAGCCGCCGATCACGTCCAGGCCGACGAAGAAATGACCGGCCGCGCGCAGCCGCGGGCCGAGGACGCGCACGATCTCGCTGTCGCGTTCGTCGAGCTTCGTGGCCATCGGCTTGGCGCCGACGTGCAGGTTGCCGCGCGCGTCGTCGGGCGCGGGCACGCGCAGCACCGCGCACAGAAATTCGCCATCACACAGCAGGATGCGCTTGTCGCCCTTGCGCACCTCGGGCAGGTACTTCTGCGCCATGGTCCAGCGGCGGCCGAGCTGGGTCGCCTGTTCCAGGATGGCGCCCGTGTTCGGATCGCCTTTGCGCACGTGGAAGACGCCGAAGCCGCCCGACGCGTCCAGGGGCTTCACCACCATCTCGCCGCCCGTCTCGGCCAGGAACGACCGCAGCCGCGTCGTCTCGCGCGTCACGATCGTCGGCGGGCAGAGGTCCGGGTACTCCAGCACCGCCAGCTTCTCGTTCTGCTCGCGCAGGCCGCGCGGGTCGTTGATGATCAGCGTCGAGCCGCGCGCGCGCTCGAGCAGCAGCGTCGCGAAGTAATAGTCGAGGTCGAAGGGCGGATCCTTGCGCATCAGGACCGCGTCGCAGCTCTTGAGCGGCACCGCGCTCTGCGGCCCGAGCAGATAGTGGTCGCCCACGACGCGCCGGACCGTCACGGGCCAGGCGCGCGCGACCGGGTCGGCGTGTTCGAGCGACAGGTGGCGCGGCTCGCAGAACCAGATGTCGTGGCCGCGCGCCTGGGCCGCCAGCATGATCGCGAACGTCGTGTCGCCCGCGATCTGCAGGCGCGCGAGCGGGTCCATGACGAAGAGGAGCTTCATGTCCCTTCTCTTTACTTAAGTCCCTTCGGGCGAGGAAGGTGTCGGCGCGTCCTTCATCGGCAGGAGGTGCTCGAGCCCATGCTTGCGCATCCGGTAGTAGAGGGTCGACCGGTTGATGCCCAGCGCGCGGGCCGCGTGCGCGATGTTTCCCTGAGCGGCGTCGATGGCCGCGACGATCGCGGTCCGCTCCTGCTCCTGCAGCCGTTCGGCGAGCGGGCGGCCGCCGTCGGCGGGGCGCGCGCCCGCGGTCACGATCACCGGCGCCGCCGCGGCTGGCGCCGCCGTCGAGGGCCGGCGCGTGAATTCCAGATCGGCGGCGGTGACCTCGGCGCCGCGCGCCAGGATCAGCGCCCGCTCGATGACGTTCTCGAGCTCGCGCACGTTGCCGGGCCAGGCGTAGCCGGCCAGCGCCGCCAGCGCGCTCGCGTCCAGGCCGCGCACCGCCTTGCCGGCGGCGGGCGCGTACTTCTGCACGAAGTGCTCGGCCAGCACGGGGATGTCCGACGCGCGATCACGCAGCGGCGGCAGCACGATCGGAAACACGTTCAGGCGGTAATAGAGATCCTCGCGGAACGTGCCGTCGGCGATCTGCTTTTCGAGATCCCGGTGCGTCGCCGAGACGACGCGCACGTCGACCTTGATCGTCTCGCTGCCGCCCACCCGTTCGAACTCGCGTTCCTGCAGCACGCGCAGCAGCTTCACCTGCACGTCCGACGGCAGATCGCCGACCTCGTCCAGGAACAGCGTGCCGCCGTCCGCCATCTCGAAGCGCCCCAGGCGCCGCGCCATCGCGCCCGTGAACGACCCCTTCTCGTGGCCGAACAGCTCGGACTCGAGCACCCCCGGCGCCAGGGCCGCGCAGTTGACCCGCACGAACGGGCGCGATTCGCGGGCGCTGTTGATGTGGATGGCGCGCGCCACCATCTCCTTGCCGGTGCCGGTCTCACCGCGCAGAAGAACCGTCGACGACGTCTGCGCCACCTGCTCGACGCGGGCGAGCACGTCGCGCAACGCCGGCGATTCGCCGACGATGGCGCCGAAGTTGAACTTGCCGTGCGCGTCGTTCGACAGCATCCCGACGTAGGACGACAGCTGCTCGGCCAGCCGCCGGTTCTCGCGCACCAGCGCGAACCGCTCGACCGCGTGGGTCAGCACGCCGCGCAGCTCCTTCGAGTCCCACGGTTTGGTGACGTAGCGGTAGATGCGGCCGAGGTTGATCGCCTCGATCAACACGTCGACGTCCGTGAACGCCGTGACGATGATGCCGACCGCGTCGGGCCGCACCTCGCGCGCCGTCTTCAACAGGTCCAGCCCCGTCATCTTGGGCATGCGCTGGTCGGTCACGATGGCCGCGACGTCCTCCGCGCGCGCCAGCGCCAGCGCCTCCTCGCCGCTGCTCGCGAGCAGCAGCTTGAAGCTGCGGCCGAAGTTGAACCGAAACGCGTCCAGGTTGTCGGACTCGTCGTCAACGACCAGCACGGGATACTTCGCGAGGTCCAGCCCCTGCGCCATGCTCATGACGGTAGCACAGCGCGAGCGCAGGTTTGACAGCGGTTCTTCGCCGACATGCCCGGGGCGCGACCCTTTGACACGGCATCACGAACGGGCAAGCTGCTCCGGTGAGCGTCCACGGCCGACTCGCCGCCGGCACCTTTGTGGTCGCGGTCGCGGTCGCGGCGGCGGG
>DATFXS010000826.1:0-4242 GCA_035315605.1 Polyangia bacterium | reverse complement strand
TCACCGGCGCGACACCCGGGGTGGTGGTCGCCTCGACCCGGCGGGGCGCGGGCTTTTCGTCGCCCTTGTCCGCCGGCTGCGCGGTGCCGAACAGCTCGGCCTCGGCGTTCTCGCGGTTGATCTCGCGGGCGCCCGCCTCTTTCTGCAGCGCCTGGATCTCGGCCAGCTTCTCGCCGGTCATGAAGCCGTAGAGCTCGCGGAACGAGACCAGGTCCATCAGGTTCAGCGCCCCCGCCAGCGTCGACTTCTCGAGGCCCTGGAACTCGAACGTTCCGTAGACGGGAACGTTGACCGACTGCACGTAGCCGGAACGCGTGAACGCCTTGATCGTCAAGGAGTCGCCGATCCGGACCCGGTAAAGCTCGAGCGACGGGACCAGCTCCTTGTAGAAGAAGTCGTAGCGCTGCCGGAAGTTCTGATCGGTGGTCTGGAAGAACGCCGCCAGCAGCTTGCCGACGTCGCTCTCTTGACTGCCGAGCTCGCGCTGCAGCTTGGTCCGAAAGTCGGCGGTCTTGGCGGCGTCCAGCTGGAGAAGGATCTCGCGCACCTGCGACACGTTCTCCCGCACCATTCGCTGCAGATCCAGGTTGGTGGCGATCGTCTCGCCCTGCGACTCGACGCCCTCCTTGATCTTATCCATCCGGCGCGCCGCCTTCAGCTTCACCTGCTCCTCGTAGACGTTCTTGGCGAACAGGAAGCCGCGCTTGCCGGGCGGGACGATCGTCCCGTCGACGATCTTCATCCGGTCGAACGCCTTCTGGAACGCCTGGAAATCGGTGCCGACGTAATTCAGGAAGAGCAGATCCGCGTCGGCGGCCTGGCTGGCGATCCGGTTCTCGAGGAACTCGAGCGAGTCGAGCGGGTCCTTGTCGAAGTCTTGCCAGAACTGATCGGACGCGGCCCGGGTGACCGCCGCCGCATCCTCCTTGTCGATGGCGCGCTCGTCGAGAACGGTCTTCGCGTTCTTGAGATCGCCCTGCAGCACCGAGACGATCTGCCTGACGTGCCCCTTCTCGCTCGCGACGGCGGCCTCGGCCTTCGCCTTGTCGGCGTCGGTCCTGGCGTCGCGTCGGGCGTAGACCGCGTTGCGCAGCTTCTCGAGAGCGAGGTCGATGGTGTTCCCGGACGTGACCAGCGCGCCGCTGATCCCCATCGGGACGACCGACTTGACGTTCGGCACCTTGAGCAGCGACGCGCGAACCTGCGTGAAGTCGTCGAGCTGCGCGATGTCCGGGTCGCCCATCATCATCCGCCCCATCACCTCGAGCGGGTCCTTCGACTTGGCGTTGTAGACCTGGATGTGCCCGGCGACGCTGCCGATCACGCTGCGGCTCATCGACGCGACCAGGCTGTCGAGCAGCGAATTGCCGGCGACGACCAGGAAGCCGCCGAAGAAGATGATGCCCCCGACGATGGCCGTCTTGAGCTTGCTCGCGAACAGGTTGCGGAACGCGATCTGCGCGGTGATCCCGAAGGTCGCGAACCAGGATCTGAACCAGGCCCTCATGCGGGCGTCCCCCCCGGCTGCATCGCCGACAGGCCCAGCGCGCTGGGCGCGACGCGATCGATCAGCTTGCCGTCGGCGAGCCGGACGATCGCGTTCGCGTGCTTCATGACCCGCTGATCGTGGGTCGAAAAGATGAAGGTGGTCTTCTCGGTCCGGTTCAGCTCCTTCATCAAATCCAGGATGTTCTGACCGGTGACCGAATCCAGGTTCGCGGTCGGTTCGTCGGCGAGGACGATGCCAGGACGGGTGACGAGGGCGCGCGCGATGGCGACGCGCTGCCGCTGTCCGCCCGACAGCTCGCTGGGACGGTGGGTGGCGTATTCGCGGATCCCGACCTTGTCGAGCAGGGCCATGACCCGCTGCGCGCGCTCGGGACCGGACAGCCGGCGCTGCAGCAGCAGCGGCAGCTCGACGTTCTGGAAGACGCTCAGCACCGAAACCAGGTTGAAGCTCTGGAAGATGAACCCGATCGTGTGCAGCCGCAGCGTGGTCAGCTGGCGCTCCGATAGCCGCCGCGTGTCCTTGCCCTCGACCTCGACGGTGCCGGAGGACGGCGTGTCCACGCAGCCGATCAGATTGAGCAGCGTCGTCTTGCCGCTGCCCGAGGGGCCGGCGATCGCGATGAAGTCGCCCTCGACCACGTCCAGCGTGACGCCGCGAAGCGCGGGCACGACCACGTTGCCGAGCGTGTAGTTCTTGACGGCGTCCTTGACGGAAACAATCGCCTTCATGCTCTGGTCCTCCGGTTCGATCTGATCTGTTCCACCTGCGCCGCCTGCGCCTCGCGCTTCTGCAATTCCTTGCCGACGATCTCGCGCACCTCGTCCCGATCGGGCAGCCCCTTCAGCTCGGTGACGACCCGCGCCAGCACCTTTCCGAACTGCGCCTGCACCTCACCCGTCAGGCTGGAGAGCACACGGGTGAACTCACGCGTGCGCCGCTCGTTGGTCCCTTCGATCAGCTCGCGGCCGGTCGACGTGATCTCGATGCGCTTGTGGCGGCGATCGATCGGATCCTCGGTGCGGCCGACCAACCCGGCGACGACCATGCGATCGACCAGATGGCTGGTGGCGGGGGGCGACAGCTTCAGGCAGGCGGCGATCGACGACACGGAGACGGGGCCCAGGTGGGTCAACAGATGCAGCGCCACCATCTGGGCCATGGTCAGGCCGGCCTCGTTCATCACGGCCAGCGTGTCGTCGGCCGAGCGGCGATGGATGTGGCTCATCATCTCTTCGATCAAGTTGGCCAGCTTGGCCGGTTGGGCCCGGCGGGCGGTGCGAACACGTATTGCCATACGTCAATTAATTCCAGGCTTCGAATTAATTGATGCATGAGCGATTGTCAAGCGATCGGCGGCGCGCGTGTGTGAAGAAATGTGAAACTTCGATCCTGCAGGTGCCACGCCTTTCGCCCGCAAAAGCGGTACAGTTCCGCCAGCTTTTCCACGCCGCGGAAGGAGGAGGTTCATGAATCGCTCGTCGATCGTGTGTGTCACGCTACTGGTCGCAGGTGCGGTGTCGGTCGCCCGCGCCGACATCGATTACAACGTGACGGAAAAGAAGGCGCCCGCGGCGCACGCCGCCGCCACGCCGGCCGCCGCACCGACGGCCGCGCCCGCGCCGACCATCGCCGACAAGCCCGGGATGGCGCCGCCCGTCGTCCCCGGAAAGCAGCCCGCGCCCGCCGCCCCGGCGGCGCCGACGGCGACGACCGCGACCTGGTGGGGGCACGCGGCCTGGATCATCCAGACGCCCGGTGGCGCGACGATCGCGATCGATCCGTTCCTGGACAATCCCATGGCGCCCAAGATCGAGCAGCCGAAGACCCTGGACGCGATTCTCGTGACACACGGCCACGGCGATCACGTCGGCAACAGCGCCGACCTGGCCAAGAAGACCGGCGCGAAGGTGATCACGTCGTTCGAGCTCGCCACCCTGATCGGCGCTGCCAACTCGGAGGGGATGAACATCGGCGGCACGGCGACGGTGAAGGACGCAACCATTCACCTCGTCGAGGCGGTGCACTCGGGCGGATTCGGCCAGGACAAGGCGGGCCCGAAGTACGGCGGGCCGGCGATGGGCTTCGTCATCGAGATCGCGAAGGGGCCGGTCATCTACCACGCGGGCGACACCGACGTGTTCTCGGGGATGTCGCTGATCGCGGACCGCTATCACCCGACGATCGCGCTGCTGCCGATCGGTGGGCACTTCACGATGGACCCGACGGGCGCGGCGCTAGCCGCCAAGCTGCTGAAGGTCAAGACGGTCGTGCCGATGCACTTCGGCACGTACCCGATGCTGAAGGGGACTCCCGATGAGCTGGCCGCGGCGCTGAAGAAGCAGAAGGTCACCGCGAAGATGTTGGAGTTCCGCAGTGGCATCAGTCAGACTCTGAAATAAATTGCCTGGCGACATCTCACAGTGGCTCGCGCAAGGGGTGATGTACCTCGTCCCCTTGCTGCTCTCGTTGACCGTGCATGAATGGGCGCACGCCTGGTCGGCCTACCGTCTGGGCGACGACACGGCGTCGAAGCTGGGGCGGCTGACGCTGAATCCGATCGCGCACATCGACCCGTTCGGCTCGCTGATCCTACCGCTGCTCCACATCCCGTTCGGGTGGGCCAAGCCGGTTCCGGTGAACCCGACGCGCTTCCGGAAGGGCGTCAACATCAGCACGGGCATGATCATCACCGCCGCCGCCGGACCGCTGGCGAATGTCGTGCTGGCGGTGCT
>DATFXS010000825.1:0-4193 GCA_035315605.1 Polyangia bacterium | reverse complement strand
GACGGCGACACGAGCGCCGGCGAGCTGCTGCTCGTCGATCTCGGGCGCGGCAAGAACCGCCTCGGCGGTTCGGCGCTGGCGCAGGTCTACGGCCAGCTCGGTCAGACCCCGCCCGATCTCGACGATCCCGCGTTGCTGAAGGGGTTCTTCGCGGCCGTGCAGGAGCTGGCGGCGGAAGGGGCCATCGCCGCGTACCACGATCGCAGCGACGGCGGCGTTTTCGTCACGCTGATCGAAATGGCGTTCGCGGGCGGCGTCGGCCTGGACATCGAGATCGGCGGCCTGGGCGACGATCCGATCGCCGGGCTGTTCGCCGAAGAGCTGGGCGCCGTGCTGGCCGTGCGCGCCCGCGACGTCACGCACGTGCGCGAGGTGCTCGACCGTCACGGGCTCGGGAACACGGTGCGCGCGCTCGGGCACGTCCAGCGGGGCGACCGCATCATCCTCCGCCGCGACGGCCGCACCGTGTTCGAGGAGCGGCGAAGCATCCTGCGCGGCATCTGGTCCGAGACGACGCACGCGCTGCAGGCGATGCGCGACGACGCCGCCTGCGCCGACGAGGAGCAGGCGGCGCGCGTCGACAGCGAGGACCCGGGACTGTCGGTCGCGGCGACCTTCGACATCGACGAGGACATCACGGCGCCGCTGGTGGCGCGTGGGGGCGCTCGCCCGCGCGTCGCGATCCTGCGAGAGCAGGGCGTCAACGGGCAGCTCGAGATGGCGGCGGCGTTCGATCGCGCCGGGTTCGATGCGGTCGACGTCCATATGACCGATCTGCTGGGCGGTCGGATGGATCTCTCCAGCTTCCGCGGCCTGGCCGCCTGCGGCGGCTTCTCGTACGGCGACGTGCTGGGCGCCGGCGAGGGGTGGGCGAAGTCGATCCTGTTCAACGGCCGCGCGCGCGACATGTTCGCGGCCTTCTTCGAGCGACGGGACACCTTCGCGCTCGGCGTCTGCAACGGCTGTCAGATGATGGCGGCGCTGAAGGAGATCATCCCGGGCACCGAGGCGTGGCCGCGGTTCGTGCGCAACCGGAGCGAGAGCTTCGAGGCGCGCCTGGCGCTGGTGACGGTGAGCGAGAGCCCGTCGGTGGTGCTGCGGGGCATGATCGGTTCGCGCCTGCCCATCGTCGTCTCGCACGGCGAGGGGCGGGCCGAGTGGCCGACCGACGACGGCCGCGCCGGCCTCGAGGACGCGGGGCTGGTCGCTGCGCGCTTCGTCGATCACCGTGGCCGGCCGACCGAGCTTTATCCCGACAATCCCAACGGATCGCCCGCCGGCATCACGGCCGTCACCAGCCGCGACGGTCGCGTCACGATCTTCATGCCTCACCCCGAGCGCGTCTTCCGCGCCGTGCAGTTCTCCTGGCGCCCGCGCGCGTGGAAGGAAGACAGCCCCTGGATGCGGATCTTCCGGAACGCGCGCGTCTGGGTCGGGTGATCAGATCGCTGGGTCGCTCGGTCGCTACTTGGCGGCGGTGGGCGGCGGTGCTGGCGCCGCTGATTCGCAGGCTTTCTGGTTCTCGGGGAACCAGAGCGTGGTCGCCTCGCTGCACGCCTTCGCCTTCCGTTCCGACACGCGCTTGCCCCACTTCGACGGCGCCGACAGCTTGACCGGATTGCACTTCCGTTCCGGATCGCACGAGTAGGCGCCCCAACCGTCGTTCTCGCCGATGCCCAACGCGATGACGGTCATCGGCCCGAGCGACACCATCGGGATCGCGATGACGTACGCCTTTCCGAGCAAGGGGAAGCCCTTGGCGATTGCCGTGGTCGCGCACTTGCGCGTGTCCTCGGCCGTGACGCTCTTCGCCTCGATCCCCTGACCGCCGCGGTCCACGCACGGCGTGGCCCCGTGCGACGGCCAGCTCTCCAGGCCGAGCGCCTTGTTGATCGCGACGATCGACTCGGTCATCTCCTTCGAGACGTCGGGCGCCAGCTTCCCGGTGCCGGCCGCGGCGGCGGGCTTTTCAGCCGCCGGTGCCGCCGCGGGCTTCGCAGCCGCCGGTGCCGCCGCGGGCTTCGCCGCCGCGCCTTCCGCCCCGATGATGGCCGCCAACAACATCAGCGTCACGCTCATGGGCGCGAGTCTACGCTTCCGCCTGTTGCGCAACAATTCGTTCGTCTCGGGTATGGGCCGCGACCACACCGCAATTTGTTTAGGTTCTTGCATTAAATGATGAGCCCCTCATGATTTGCGTCGCTACTGTGTCTACGGACGGGTGCATTCACCGCGACCCGCCCCGCGATTCTCCCCCTGTTTTTTCTCGCGTCGATCCGAGGAGGGCACATGTTGACGAACGATTCTCGGCGAATGGCCGCGAGGGCCTGGTGTCTCGGCGGGCTCGCCGCGCTGCTGGCGATCGGCGCCTGTAACGGCAACATCGGCCACAGCCAGCCGAGCGGCTCGGGCGGCAACACCGGACTCGGCGGCGGCAGCGTCAAACCGGGCGACGTCACCGTGCCGCCGACGCCGATCTCGGCGGACGTCGCGTACATGGCCGTGCGCAAGGTGAAGAACCTGCTGACCGGCATGCCGCCCAGCGACTCGGACGTCGCGCTGGTGACCAACAACGGCGCGGCCGGCCTCCAGATGCTGGTGTCGACCTGGCAGACGACCGATCCGTACAAGGATCTGTTCGCAGGCAAGATGATCGGTTTCCTCCGCAACGCCTTCCAGCAGACCGGTTTCACGCCGACCGAGGATTTCAAGGTGCAGCTGCTGCAAAACGGCGGCTTCGACTTCGGTCCGTTCGGGACCAGCGCGGTCGGCGACGACGCGTTTCCGCGCCTCGTGCAGAACCTGCAGGACAGCTTCGCGATGACCGCCTGGCAGCTGGTGAAGGAGAACCAGCCGTTCACCCAGACGCTGACGACGAACCGCTTCGTGATGACGACGGCGCTCAAGAGCCTCTACATCCAGGTCGAGATGCCGGCCGACGCGCCGTTCGGCAACCAGAACGCGCAGCCGGCCTGGACCGTCGACTACAGCGGCAACCCGATCCCGATCGAATCGGCGCTGCAGAACTTCGTGTTCAGCGACGAGGCGCCCGCCTCCGGGCGGTCGATGGTGGGCGGCGGTTCGTTCCCGACCTGCGCCGGCGGCACCGGCGCGGCGACCGGCATGTTCAACGGCACGTCGCTGCTGTTCCAGCGCCTGCTCGGGTTCACGCCGCGCTATCCGTTCACCGGCAACGGCGTGATGTGCTACGAGCACGCGTCGAAGCCGTACTTCATCACCACCGACCTGACCGACTGGCAGTGGGTGACGATCAACCACAAGGCCAGCCCGACCGACCGGACGCCGGTGATCCAGCCCTACGATCTGCCCTCGCTGCGTGCGGCGACGGAGCTGACGCTGTCGCTCCCCCGCGTCGGCTTCTACACGACGCCCGCGTTCCTCGCGCTCTGGAACACCAACGACAGCAACCAGCACCGCGTCACCGCGAACCAGACGCTGCTGGCGGCGCTGGGGCAGTCGTTCACCAGCGATTCGGCGATCATTCCGCTCAGCCAGGACGGCCTCGATTCTTCGCACGCGGTCGCGGGAAGCGAGTGCGTCGGCTGCCACAAGAGCCTGGATCCGCTGCGCCAGTTCTGGGCGACCCAGCTGGACTACAACGACCGCAACGACTTTCCGGCGCGCGCCAACTTCATGGGCGGCGTCGCCAACCCGCGGCCCGCGACCACGGGCGGCGGGTTCGCCTTCGGTGACGTGAACCTGACCGGCGCGGACATGACCGCGCTGGGGCCGCTCATCGAGCAGGTGACCGACGGCAACGGACTTCACCGTTTCGCCATCGCCATCACCCAGGACCTCTGCTACTGGGCCAACTCGGCGCCCTGCAGCGAGAGCGACACCGAGTTCCGGCGCGTGGTCGGCGCGTTCGAGAACGACAAGTCGTTCGGGTACAACTTCTCGGCACTCATCAAGGAGTTCTTCGCATCGCCGCTGGTCACCGGCGCCGTCGCGACCGGCACTTACCCGACGGCGAACTCGGTGCCGGTCAGCGTCTCGCGGCGCGACCACTTCTGCGCCGCGCTGTCGAACCGGATGGGCAAGCCCGACCTGTGCGCGCAGGCGGTGCCGCGTCCTTCCTCGACGCAAACAACGACCGCGACGATCGCGCAGAGCATCTCCGCCGACGCCTTCAGCCGTGGCTCGCAGGTTCCGGTGACGCCGTCGGATCCGAC
>DATFXS010000824.1:0-6443 GCA_035315605.1 Polyangia bacterium | reverse complement strand
GAGCCCGATCTCGTGCGCGGCCTGCGCGACGCGCTGGAGTTCGAGGGGTTCGAGGTCCTGTCGTCGGGGCTGGGGCGCGAGGGGGTGCGCCTGCTGCGCGAGCGCGGCCCCGACCTGGTGCTGCTGGACCTGATGCTGCCGGACGCCAACGGGTTCTCGGTCTGCGAGGAGATCCGGTCGACGCACCCGCTGGTCCCGGTGATCATGCTGACCGCGCGCTCGCAGGAGACCGACAAGATCCGCGGCCTGGACGTCGGGGCCGACGACTACGTGACGAAGCCCTTCTCGATCGGCGAGCTGGTGGCGCGCATCAAGGCCATCTTCCGGCGCCTGCATCGCGCGCCGCCCGCCAACGAGCAGATCGTGATCGGCGCGGCGACCATCGACCCACTCAAGCACGAGCTCACCCGCAAGGGGAAGGTGAGCGCGCTGTCCATCTACGAGGTCGAGCTCCTGCGTCTGCTCTGGGAGCGCTCCGGCCAGCCGGTCACCCGCGAGGAGATCCTGGAGAAGATCTGGGGCGTCCCCGGCCACGCCGGCACCCGCAGCGTCGACAACTTCGTCGTCAAGCTGCGCAAGAAGATCGAAGAAGACGCCGCCAAGCCCCGCCACATCGTCACGATCTACGGGACCGGCTACAAGCTGGTCGTGTGATGGGCGCGGCGCTGCCGCCCGACGTCGCCGCCGGTCGTCTGCGGCCTCGCGAGCCGATCGGCGTCTACGTGCACTTTCCGTTCTGCGGCGTCCGCTGTCCCTACTGCGACTTCGCGGTCGACACGCGCGCCGACATTCCGCACGACGCCTACGCCGCCGCGGTCACCGCAGAGATCGCGGCGCGCCGCGGCTGGTACGACGGCGCGGGGCCGCTGGTCTCGATCTACTTCGGCGGCGGCACGCCCGGCCTCTGGCGGCCGGATGCGCTGGCGCGCGTGATCGAGGCGGCGCGCGCCGCGTTCGGCAACGCCGATCCGACCGCCCTCGAGATCACAGTCGAGGTCAACCCGGGCGAGGTCGACGAGGCGCGGCTGCGCGCGCTTCGCGGCCACGGCGTCAATCGGCTGTCGATCGGCGTGCAGGCGTTCGACGATCGACTGCTGCGCGGGCTGGGACGAAACCATGACGCCGCCGCCGGGCCCGCGTGCGTGCGCGCCGCCCGCGCCGCCGGGTTCGACAACCTGTCGATCGATCTCATGTTCGGCGTGCCGGAGCAGTCGTTCGACGACTGGCGGCGCGCCGTCGACACCGCGATCGCGCTCGGGCCCGACCACGTGTCGGCGTACGCGCTGACCGTCGAGCGCGGAACCGCGTTCGGCTCGCTGGCGCGGGCCGGACGGCTGGCCCGGCCGGACGACGAGGCCGTCGCGCGCATGTTCGAGCACGCGCGGGCGGCGTTCGCGGCCGCCGGGCTCGCCCCCTACGAGATCTCCAGCTACGCCCGGGCCGATCGGCGCTCGCGCCACAACCGTCTCTACTGGTCGCTCAACCCGTACCTGGGCGTTGGCGCGTCGGCCGCGTCGTTCCGCCCGCTGGAAGACGGCAGCGCCTGGCGGTTTTCGGATCCGCGCGCGACGGACGTCTACCTGCGCGACGCGACGCCTCGCCACATCGAGCGGCGCAGCGCGGCCGACCTCGAGAACGAGGCGGTCTGGCTCGCGCTACGCACCACCGACGGGATCGATCGCGCCGCCCACGCCGCCCGTCATGGCGTCGACCCCCTGGTCGGACGCGACGTCGAGATCGCCCGCGCCGTCGCCGCCGGCTGGGTCGTCGTCGACGACTTCCGGATCCGACTCACCCCGGCCGGCGAGCTGTTCGCCGACGAAGTTGCCTCGCGTCTCTGGAAGTAGGTATCGGTCGTCGGCGACCAGACGCGCGACCGCGTGGCACGGCGCGAGCTCGAGCAGGCTGACCCCGCCCGTCGGCCACTCGCCGTCGCGGTAGCGCTGCAGGTCGATGTTCAGCAGACGGCAGAGCAACAGCCGCAGCACGGTCTTGTGCGACACGATCAGGACGTTCCCGGAAGCGTACTGGGCGCGAAGATCGTCGACCGCCGCGATCGCCCGGGCCGACACCGCGAACGGCGATTCGCCGGCGGGCGGGCCGATGGTCGGGTCCTGGCGCCACTGGCCGTAGCGGACCGGATCGCGCACGGCGGCCTCGCGCTTGGTCAGCCCCTGCCACTCCCCGAAAAACATTTCGTCCAGCCGCGCGTCGCGACGGATCCGGACCGACACGCGCGCGGCCAGCGGCTCGGCGGTGGTGATCGTCCGCCTGCGCGTGCTGGTCACGATCGCGCGCCAGGCGAGATCGCCGTATGCGTCCGCGAATCGCTCGCCCATCCGCAGCCCAGCCGGGGTCAGCGGGGCGTCGATGTCGCCGCAAAAGCGGTCGCCACGGCTGAACTCGGTTTCACCATGCCGCAACAGATACAGGTTCAGCACCCTTGCCCGCTCCCCACGCCGTCCGGAATTTCCGTGATTTCAAGTCACGTGCCACGCGCGATCGCGGTGCGACGGCCCGCTGCCCCGGCCCTCGTCCGGCGCGGGTAACGACCCCGCCGAAAACCTTCCCGCGCCGAAACGCAAAAGCTGGCAGAGTGGCGTGAAGTCGATGTCGCCTCCGCCCCCACCCGTTTCCGGCGGAGCCGACAGCGCCGCCGTGGTGGTCCTGATGGGCGTGTCCGGCAGCGGCAAGACGACGGTGGGGACGGCGCTGGCGGTCGCACTCGGTTGGCGCTTCGTCGAAGCCGACGACCATCACTCGCCCGCCAGCATCGCGAAGATGACCCGCGGCGAGGCGCTCGACGACGACGATCGGCGCTCGTGGCTCGACGAGCTGCGCGCGATCATCGAAGAGGCGCTGGTACGCGGCAACCGGATTGTGATGGCCTGCTCGGCGCTGAAGGCCAGCTACCGGGCGCGGCTCGGCCGCGCGGAGGCCGGCCGGCAGGTCCGCTTCGTCTACCTGGCCGGTCCGCCCGAGCTGTTTCGAGCGCGGCTGGCCCAGCGGGCCGCGCACTTCATGAAGGCCGCGATGCTGGATGGCCAGCTGGCCACGCTCGAGCCGCCCGCGGACGCGCTGACGATCGATGCCGCGCTGCCAGTCGCGGATCAGGTCGCCCAGATCCGTGCCGCGCTTGGTCTATGAGCCTCACGGCGGGTGCGCGAGCGGGCGCAGGATCTCCCCCTTCACGGGGAACCCGCTGCCGGGATGCCAGGCATCGTCCGCGCCGGCGCGCTCGTAGTTGGAGAAGCGCATCGGTCGCGTCGTGATCGGATCGGTCGCCGACAAGAAGCCGATGTGCAGGTGCGGCATGCCGGCGTTGCCCGAATTGCCGCAACGGCCGATGACGTCGCCGCGGCGCACCCGCGCCCCGGCCGTCAGCTTCACCGAGTCGGCCGCCAGGTGCCGGAACTCGCTGAACTCGGCCGGCGCGTGCTGGATGACGACGTAGTTCCCGGGATCGCTCCCTTTCTGGTACGCGGGCCAGTCGCGCGCGTCGCCGTTGGCGCCGACCACGGTTCCATCCGCGGGCGCCAGCACCGGACGGCCGTAACAGGCGAAGGCGGTCAGCGGCGATCCCGCAGGCGGCGCGGGCGTCCCCTTGGGCTGGGCGGGGACGAAATCCAGCGCGAACGCTGCGTAGCGAACGTGCGTCTCGCCGCTGTCGAATCCCTGGATGACGCCCCAGATCCCCTGGAACGGCAGCGACAGCCGGGTCTGCTGCGCCGGCGTCGCCGCGACTGCGATCAGCGTGGACAGCAGGCCGATCATCGCCCCCTGTCCGCCTTCGGCTTGCGCGAACCCTGCGGCTTGCGCAGCCCTGCCAGCGTCCGCTCCCAGAACGTGCAAGCCAGCCGCTCGCCGTCGCGGTCCGGGCCGATGAGACGGACCGCGGAGAGATGAAGCAGGATCGGCAACAGGCGGCCGCGCGGTTCCGCCCCCAGGCCACGCACGGCGTGCGCGACGCGCGCGCGGTGCGCGGCGAGCTTGCCGGCCACGGCCGCGGCGTCGCCGGCGTCGTCGCCGTCGGCGGCGAGGGCAGCGCGCAACCCGCGGCCCGCCCGGCGAAAGGCAGCGTCGGCGCGCGCGCGATCCTCGTCGTCGATCGCGGCCATCGTTTCGGCGGCGCGCCGTCGCGTCAGGGCGAGCGCGTGGCGCCCGTCGACCGGAAGGCCGAACGCCGCGGCCGCCGCGTCCAGCGCGCGCACGAGCAGGCAGATCCGTTCCAGGGCGTCGGCCGGCAGCGGCAGCAACGCGCAGGCGAGCTCGCTGTCGGACTCGAATATGTCGTGCACCGCGGGCAGCTCGCCGGGCCGGAAGCGGCCCAGCTCGGGACGGTATTCGTCGATCTCGACGCCGGTCACCAGCGCCGCCGCGCGCGCCCGCTGCAGGCGATCGCGCAGGCGGCCCTCGAACGCGAAGGCGGCCGGGCCGGCTTCGTGCACGCGAACGCGCAGGTGGTGGCGGCTCCCCGGCCCGTCGACGTAGCGCTGGAAGAACCAGCCGTCGATCTCGCCGGCGTGCTGTCCGGCCCGGACGATCGGCAGCAGCAACGCGAGCAGATCGTCCTGGCGTCCCTGGGCGCCGAAGAGCTTGATGGTGCGCCAGCCGTCGGCGATCTGGCGCGGCGCGCGGGCTGGCGGCGGAACCGATCCGGCAGAAGCGATGGCCGTCGCCCGCCGGGCGTGGCGGACGACGTCGGCGGCGTCCGGCTCCTCGACGACCATCACGATCGCCTCCACGCGGCGGCCGTCGCGATCGACCCGTTCGCCGAGCGGCGGCCAGATCTCGAACACCCGTTCGTGGCCGGCGAGATCGGCCGCGGCGTCCGGTGAGTGCAAATCGACGGGCAGAAGCTCGTCCCTCTCGCCCACCTGCACGTGGCGCGGCACGGCAGCCGCCCGCCGCCAGCGCCGGATGTCGGCGGGCGTGCGGGCGTCGGCGGGAAGTCGCCAGCTCGCCGGCGCGATCACGAAACCGTCGAGCGAGAGGCGCGGGATGAAACCGAGCTCGGCGAGCGGGCCGTGCGGGAGCGCCCAGGCGGCGTGCTGGCGCCACAGGCTCCAGCCGATGAGGAGGCGCGCGATCCCGGCCGGCGCGGTCAGCGAACGAAGTCGCGCGAACGACGCCGGAACGATCGGCGTACCCCCGGCGCGCTCGCGCAGCGCGAGGTCCGCGGGTTCTTCCGGGTCGGCGCAGAGCTCGAGCCCGGCGGGCGTGAGGTCGTCGTGGGGGCCGTCGGTGCTGGACGCGCCGTCATCCGGCGACCAGCGCGTCAGTGCGAGCGTCCGGCGCGGCGTGCGCGGCCGCGCCGCCAGATCGGCGAGATCCGGGGCGGGCGCGAACGCGACGTCGACGGAGCGCTCCAGCGGTCGCGCCTCGCGTTCGGCGGCCTCCAGCTCGGCGATGGCGGCGGTCGCATCCGCACCGAGCGCGTGCACGAACCGTCCCAGCGACGCGCCGGCGGGCGCGTGCAGGCCGAGCATCCAGCCGGCCCCGGGCGGCCGGCCAGGCCGGCGAGGAACGGGCGCCAGGAACAGCTCGGCGCTGCACGGCAGGCGTGGGCCGGGGACGTCGCGCAACGCCTGCTCCAGCGCCCCGACGTCGAGCGCCGCCTCCGCGCCGCCCAGCCGGCCCGCCGCCGCGATCGCGTCGAGCAGCAGCGTCAGCACGTTCGCAACGGGCAGGCGCCGAGCGTCGTCGTCGCCGTCGTGCAGCTCGACGCCGTAGTCGCCCGTCGCCAGCGCGGCCACGTCGAACGCGCCGCCGCCATAGAGCTCGGTGACGGCGTCGAGCCCGTCGGCCAGCGCCGGTTGCGCGAACCGCTCGGCCGCGGGCGGCGCCAGCGCATCCTGCAGGCGGACCAGCAGCGGCGCGAGCCGGGCGGCTCGCTCGACGGCGGCGCGTTCCAGCGTCAGCGGCCCGCGCGCGCGATGCACCAGCACCGCGTGGACGCCGTCGTCCTCACCCGCGTCACCCGGCAGCAAGGCCAGCGCCGCCGCGCCGCGCGCCAGGTCGCCCGCCGCGAGCGCGGCGTTCGCGCGCCCGAGGGCCGCCGCCGCGTCCGATTCCCCGAGCCCCTCCAGCCGCGCGCGCAGGTGCTCGCCCGGCGGCGCGCCGATGATGGGCGGCGCCAGATCGCTCTGCAGAAGGCCGTCGTCGAGCAACGTCAGCAGAAGCTCGTCGGCATCGCCACCGTCGTCGTCGGCGCCTGCGTCGTCACCTCCTTCGGGGCCGGCGGTCCGGGCCGCTACCGCGCGCACGTCGGGCCAGGCGGTCCAGCGATCGGCCGCGGCCAGGATCGCGGGGAGCGGGTCCGTCAGATCCGCCTCGTGGACGTCGTCGAACGGATCACCGGGGCCGAGCCAGCGCACCACGCCCGCGCCGATCAGGGCCGATGGGGCGACGCGCAACCGGCTGCGGGCGCGCAGCGTCGGATC
>DATFXS010000823.1:0-3729 GCA_035315605.1 Polyangia bacterium | reverse complement strand
GTTCGCGGTGAAGTTCATGGACATCGCGCACCGCCGACGCGTGCTGCACGGCGACGATCCGTTCGCCGCGATCGCGATCCCGCGCGCGGCGACGGTCGCCCGGCTGCGCCAGGTGCTGCTGAACCTGCTCCTGCGCCTTCGCCAGCGCTACGTGCAGACGCTGCGCGACGATCGCCTGGCCGTGGTGCTGGCGGACGTCGCCGGGCCGTTGCGCGCGGCGGCGGCGACCCTGCTGGCGCTGGAGGGGCAACCGCCGCTGGCGCCGCGCGAGGCGCTGGCCGCGATCGCCAAGACCTTGGGCGGCGACTCCTTCGATCCCGCCCTGCGCGTGCTGTCGCAGGCGCGCGAGACCGCCGAAGCGCCCGCGGGCGCCGCGCGCGAGGCGACGATCGCGCTGCTGGATCTGATTCCGCGGATGCTGGCGCGGGTCGCCACGCTCGGCGCGTCGCCGTGAATCCGTTCGACCTGCACGGCCCGTCGTTCCTGCTCTTCTACTGGGTGGTGGTCGGCGCCGGGCTGCTGGTGCTCGCCTGGCTGCGCGCGCGGACGGACGTCACTGGCGCCCCGACGCGCGTCAGCCCGGACCCTTACCTGCTCGCCTACCTCCGCGGCGGCCACCCGGAGGTCGTGCGCGTCGCGCTTCTGGTGCTGATCGAAGACGGCATCGTCCTCGTCAGGGGCCGCGATCTGGTGCTGGCCCCGGACCCCGGTCGCCCGGATCGCCGATCTGGGCGGCCCGCGATCGAAGGCGCGCTGGTCGCGTTCCTCAGGACCCGTCAGACCACCCTCGATCAGATCGTCGACGCCGGCGTCGGGCTCGATGCGTGCGTCGCCTACCAGTCGGAGCTCGAGGAGCTCGGCTATCTGAGCCGCCGCGCGCAGCTCGACTTCATCCGCTCGATCGCCATCGCGCTCGCCGTCCTTTTCGTCGCGATCGCCGGGATCAAGATCTTCGTCGCGATCAACCGGGGCCGGAGCAACTTCGGGTTCCTGGTCATCAGCACCTTCATCGCTTTCGCGCTGGCCATCAAGGCAAGCGTGCCGAGCAAGACGATCACGACCCGCGGCGAGCAAGGTCTCAAAGGCACCGAGGCGCTGCTCGCCGGCGCCAAGGATCGACTGAAAGTGGCGGGCGCCGCGCTGAGCGGTCAGGAGCTGGCCTGGATCGCGGCGACGTACGGCTTTTCGGTCTTCAACCTGTCGTCGCTCAATTTCGCGTTCTGGCCGGCGCTGTTCTTCGCGACCCGGCCCAACTTTGAGTCGCTGGGCACGCAGGGCGGTCCGTCGAGCGCAAGCGTTTTCGGCTCGTCGTGCGGCAGCAGCGTCTCGTCGTGCGGCGGCGGCTCGTCGTGCGGCGGCGGGTGCGGTGGCGGCGGCTGCGGCGGCTGTGGAGGCTGACGTGTCGGGCGCCGAAAAAGATCGCTTCGGGCTCGGCTGGCGGCCCGAGCTCGCCGCCGGAATCATGGCCAACCTCGATCGGATCGACGTCGTCGAGGTGATCGCGGAAGACTGTTTCGAGGCACCGCCCGCTCTGTTGACCGGCCTGCGCGCGCTGGGACGCCAGTGTCCGATCGTGCTGCACGGCGTGGGCCTGGGCGCCGCGTCGACGAGCCCGATCGACGCCAAGCGCGCGGAGGCGATCGCGCGCGCCATCGACGCGGTCGCGCCCGAGTCCTGGTCCGAGCATCTGGCGTTCGTGCGTGCCGGCGAGATCGAGATCGGGCATCTGGCGGCGCCGCCGCGCGCGCCCGCGACGGTGGACGGCGCCGCCCGCAACCTCGCCGCCGCCGCGCGCATCACGGGCGCCGCGCCGCTGGTCGAGAACGTCGCGACGCTGATCGATCCGCCGGGCAGCACCTTCGACGAGCTCGGCTGGCTGACGGCGATCCTGGACGCGACGCCCTGCGATCTGCTGCTCGATCTCCACAACCTGCACGCGAACGCGATCAACTTCGGCTTCGACGCCGGCGCCGTCATCGCGCGGCTTCCCGCGGATCGCATCCGCGCCATCCACGTCGCCGGGGGCAGCCGCGTCGGCGGCCGCATCCTCGACGACCACCTGCACGACGTCCCCGACCCGGTGTTCGACCTGCTGGCGGCGGTCGCCCAGCACGCGACGCGGCCGATGACGGTGATCCTCGAGCGGGACGGCAGCTACCCGGCGATGCACGTGCTGCTCGACGAGATCGATCGGGCCCGCGCGGCGCTCGCGCGCGGACGAAGGGTGCGCGCATGAGCCGGCCCGCGTTCGAGGCGTTCCTGGCGCGGCTCTACGTCGACGCGGATTTCCGCGCCGCGTTCCTGGCCGATCCGATCGGCGTCGCCCGCGCCCAGGCGCTGGACGAGACCGAGGGGGCGGCGCTCGCCGCGATCGATCGCCAGGGGCTGCTGCTGGCCGCCGACAGCTTCGCCCACAAGCGCGCGGCCGGCGCGAAGAGACGGCGTCGCGCCCCCTGAAACGTGCCGTTCGATGACCTCGCTGATCCTCGCCGCCGCGCTGTGTTGGGTGGCCGCCGCCCCGGCGGGCTCGGCGCCGCCGGCCGACACCGTCCCCTGTCAGGTCAAGGAACGCCGCGAGCGAAATTTCTACGAGCTCGACGACGGATGCCTGCCCGCGGTCTCCGCAGACGGCCAGTACGTGGCGATCGCGACGGACGAAACGGGCGGCGGGTACGGCTTCGAGCTCCTGGCCGTCGCCCGCAAGGGGCGCGTCGCGCGGACCTTCGCCACCTTCTACCCGCTGGATCCGGCGATGCCGCGGGTCGGCCCGGCGGTGATCCGATCGTTCAACCAGACGCTCGCGCGCGGCGGATACCGTCGCTTGCGGAAGATCGAAACGCCCCGCGAATTCGAGTTCGATTCGACGGCAGGGAACCTCGGCCTCCGCTTCCGGAAGGGCCGCCTGGAGGTGCGCCGCGGCGACACCGTCGTCGGGAAGTCTCGCCGGTTCGCCCGGTACGACGACAGTGAGCTCGGGCTGCACGTGCCGATCGTGGAGGAGCTGTTCGCCCCGGAAGACCACGCGTGGCTGCTCATGCGGGTCGAGCTGGTGGGACGGACCGGCTTCTACTATCCACACGGCACGGAGTGGACGCTGGTCCTGCTCGCGAACGCAGCCAAATAGCCCCAGCCACCATCCGACCTCGACCGCGGCCAGGTCGGGGAAAGCCTCGACACACCCGCTTTGGACCCTAGGTTTCAAGCGCGAGCCGAGGAGGTCTGGCCATGACCGCACGCATCTTCAACGTCTTGATCGGAGCCTGGCTCTTCCTGTCAGCGTTCGCCTGGCCGCACACGCACGGGCAGAAGCTGGCGGCCATGATCGTCGGCGCGCTGACGGTCGTGCTGTCGCTGGCGGCAAGCTATATCGGCGGCCTGCGTTACCTCATCGCGGTCATGGCCGTGATGCTGTTCGTGATGGCGGTGACGGGGACGTCGCACTGGAACGTCACCCTGTGGCACAACGCGATCGTCGCGCTCGCGATCTTCGTCGCTGCGCTGCTGGATCGGGGTCCCGCGGGCACGCGGCGCGAACGCGAGATCTACGGGCGGATCTGATCTAGAGGTCGCCGCCCCTCACCCCGACCCTCTCCCCGCTGGCGCGGGGAGAGGGAGAGTGAACTGCGCGGGAGGGGAGAATGAGCTGCGCGGGAGGGGGAATGAGCTGCGCGGGGCAAGGGGGGGCAGAGTCGTCAGTCGCGCAGGTAGTGGCAGGTGTAGCCGCCCGGG
>DATFXS010000822.1:0-6255 GCA_035315605.1 Polyangia bacterium | reverse complement strand
CGCGCCCTCGGTCGCCAATGACGTGACGACCGGTATCACGGGCATCGACACCGATCTGGTCGTCAAGCCGTTCGAATGGAAGGGCGTCGTGACCTTCGTGCGCGACTTCGTGCGCGGCGCCGCTCACAACGAGCTCGGCATGCAGGGCGTCGAGATCGCGGGCGTCGGCGTCGACGGCGACTTCGACGGCGTGGTCGACGAGCTCGGCTACGGCGACATCGACACGATGGCCTCTTACATGGCGACGCAGGCCCGTCCCGTGCGCCTGACCGAGCTGGCGGCGGCCGGACTGATCACGGCGACCGTGGCGCCGCCCGGATTGCCCACCCTGACCGCGGCCGACATCGCCTCGATCAACCGCGGGCAGACGCTGTTCACGTCGACCGGCTGCGCGGCCTGCCACACCCCGTCGCTCACGCTGAACAACCCGGTGTTCCAGGAGCCGAGCGCGGACGCGCGCTATCGCGACGAGAGCTTCGCCGGGGGCGTGCTGCCGGCCTCCGTCGGCGTCGATCCGGCCAACCCGGTGCGGGCCAACCTGATCACCGACATCGTCGACAACATGAACATTCCGCTGCCGAACGGCGGCAGCGTCAGCCTCGGCGGTCTCGAACCGAACGGCACGGGCGGCGCGATCGTCCGCATCTTCAGCGATCTCAAGCGGCACGACATGGGGCCGGGCCTGGCGGAGCCGGTCGGCGAGAATGGCGTCCCGGGCAACGTGTTCATCACGCGCGGCCTCTGGGGCGTGGGCGTGACGGCGCCGTACATGCACGACGGCCGCGCCACGACGCTGATGTCCGCCATCCTCGAGCACGGCGGCGAGGCGACCACCGCGCGCAACAACGCCCAGGCGCTGACGGCCGCGCAGCAGACGGACCTCGTCAACTTCCTCAAGAACCTGGTGCTCCTCGATCCGGAGAACAACACCGCGGTTACGGGCGGCAACGGTGGCGGTGGTGGCGGCGGCGGCGCGGTGACGGCGACGATCGCCACCCAGACCGATTGGGGCGCCGGCTACTGCCAGGTCTTGACGGTCACGAACAACACCACGGCGACGGTCGCCGCCTGGAGCGTCGTCGTCAACATCGGTGCGTCGACCATCACGCAGATCTGGAACGGCACCAACACGCCGGCGACGGGGACGATCACCATATCGTCGGAGTTCTCGTGGCAGGCGCTGGCGCCCGGGGCGAACACGGCCCAGACGGGGTTCTGCGCCAACCGCAACGTCGCCAACAACGGCGCGATTGGCATGGTCGTCAGCGCGTCGGGGCGCTGATCTAGGAAGTTGTAGCTCGTAGCAAACCGGGCCGGGCGGATCAAACCGCCCGGCAATGGTCTGTTCGCGCGCCGCCAATCCTGGTATCAGTGACGTCCAAATGACGAAATCTTCGTGGCTCCTCTCGTTGGCAACGTTCGTCTTGATCGGGGTGTCGTGCACGTCCAACAGCGGCGCGCCTCCCGGCAACGCAGGCGCTGCCGGCACCACGTCCGGGCAGGCGGGCACGTCTGGCGCCGCCGGGAGCGCGGGCACCACCGGGAGCGCCGGCGCTTTGGGGACTGGAGGCGCAGCGGGGAGCGCCGGCGTCACGGGGAGCGCGGGCGTCACGGGGAGCGCGGGCGCGAGCGGCGGCGCGGGTGGCGCGGGGACGGGCGGGGCCGCCGGTAGCGCCGGAACGACAGGAAGCGCGGGTACGTCGGGCAGCGGAGGGACCGCCGGGAGCGCGGGCACGAGCGGGAGCGCCGGAAGTTCAGGAAGCGGAGGCGCCGCCGGGAGCGCGGGCTCGGGCGGCGCGGGGGGCGCGGCAGGCGGCTCTTCTGGCAGCGCCGGAAGCGGCGGTGCCGGAGGGGCGGCTGGGCGTGGCGGGAACGGCGCCGCCGGTGCGGGGGGTGGCCAGGCGGGGACTGGCGGGGGTGGAACGGGTGGAAGCACCGGCGGCGCCGGCTCGACCGGCACCGGCGGCGGCGGCGGTGGGGACGGCGGGCCGATGGACGCGTCCGCCTGCCCGTCGTCACAGCCAGCCGCCAACTCGGCCTGCTCGCCGTCGATGTTCGGCGCGTTCTGCACCTACGGCACCACGATGTGCGTCTGCAACGCGCAGAGCGAGACGACCGGCGCCTGGCTCTGCTTCGGGACCTAGCGTCTAGCGCGCGGCTGCGGGCGAATCTTTGCTGCGGGCCCGGTGCGACGGCGGGGCGGGCAGACCGCGCGCCTCGAGCAACCGCAGATAGCGCAGCATCGCCGAGCCGGCGGCGGCGGTGGCATCGAGCCGCGCGTCCAGATCGGTCGCCGTCGTCGCGAATCCACCCGCGACGGCGGCCGGGTCGCGCAGCAGATGCGGGCTCGCGCCGGGAAGCTGCGCGCGCAGCAGCAGCTCGAAGGCGCGGGTGACCCGCTGCCCGAGCGGCACGAGGCTGTGATAGCCCTGTCCGGCGCGAAGCGCGGCCGCGAGCACCGCCGTCCCGCCTTCGGCGCGGTCCGCCGTCACACGCAGATCGGGCATCCAGGCGGGAAACGTCCGCGCAAAGCCACCGGCGAGCTCGGGGACCGGCCCGCGCCCGTCGACCTGCAGGTACGCGCCGGTCTCGGTCCAGTCGAGACAGAAGGCGAGCGCGCGTGGCAGCGGCGCCTTCGTCGACAGCTCGTCGGCTGCCTCGCAGATGCGGGCGCCGGTCTCGGTCAGCGTGTCGCGCGCGCCGAAGAAGGCCGGGCGGCTCACGAGGTGTGCGAGACCGCGCACCGCCGCGTCGAGATCGGCCGGATCGTGCGTGATCCGGTGGGCGCGCGCCAGCGCGAGGACGGCGTCCGCATCGAAGTCGCCGCGCTCGTCGTTGGTCGGCTGCCCGCGGGCGCGATCGTAGCCGGCCGCGAACCCGCCGTCCCGACGCTGCTGCGTCCGGAGAAACGCGGCCAGCGGCGCGATCAGCTCGCGGAACGTGCGGCCGACGCGCCCGGGGGCGAGCTCGCAGTACGCGAGCAGCGCGAGGGCCGAAGGCTGGATCTCGACGCGCTCGCCGTCGCCGATGCAGGTCTGCGCGCCGCAGGCCCGCGTTCCGTCGGTGCGCATGACCGAACCGGCGCGCTGGGCGACGATCTGGATCTGCACGTCGTCGAAGTGTTCACTCGCCGCGGTGATGAACCGCACGACCTCGGCGTGAACGCTCCACGACAGCTCCGGCCTCGGCGTGCCGGACGCGGCGTCCGCCGATTCGGCGAAGCGACCGTCGGGAAGCGAGCGGCGCGCGAGGTGGCCCGCGGCTTCCTTGATCGCCTCGGTCAGGCGCGCGCCCGTCGGCGTCGCATCCCGAACCACGGGCCCGCCTGCGGCGCCTTGCGGAGCGGCCGACGCGAACACGGTCCGCGTCACGGTGAAACGTCGAAAACGTCCGTCACGCCACAGCTGGTCGGCGCTGACGCCGAGCGCGCGCGCGAGGTGATCGAGCACGCCGTCCGCGTCGACGCCGAGCGTGCGATAGAGCCCCGCCTGGCGCAGATCGTCCGGCGTCAGGAAGGCGTCCCGCCCGTCGAGCGTCGCCCGCACGCCGTCGCGCCCGGCCACGAACGACCAGCCGAACAGGCGCCGCCCGAGCGACAGCACCCGACCCTGGCTGGAAACATGTTCGAGCACGCGCGTGGTTCCGGGGACGGCTGCCTCGGACGCGAGCGCCTCCAGCGGATTCCGGCGCGTCACCTCGCGCCCGACGCGCGCCCCTTGCCGCCAGACCGTCACGATGTCGCCCGCGGCCGGGTCCGGCCGCCCCGCCGACAGCCAGACGAAAAGACCGACGTTCGCGAGCACCAGCCCGACCGCCCAGGCCGCCAGCCCGCGCCACGTGGTCACCGCGCCGGTCTCCGCGCGCGAAGCCAGAGCAGAAGGCCGATCGGGTACGCGAGCGTGTACGGCAGCGCGAGCAGCACGGCGAGCAGGTAGACCGTCGATCCGGGACCGGCTCCGCTGCCGCCCACGGCGCGGAAGAACGTCATGCCGAGCGTCAGCGCCGAGGTGACGAGCAGGCCCGCGGCGAGCAGCGCGATCCCGGCGACCCTGGCCACCATGCGACCCCAGGCGGCGCGCGCGGCCAGGCCGACCGCCGACGCGACGAGCAGCGCCATGACGATCGCCGCCGCGATCTCGATCGGCAGCGCGCGCGGACGCCAGGCTCGAAACACGGCGAGGCCGATGACGGCCGCGACGATCAGATTGGCCGTCGCGAAGACGCGCGCGATGGCCGCGCGCTCGATGCCCGGTCCCTGGGTTTGGTCGGTCATCCCGGCACAACCTCCGTGCGAGCCTGGCTACGATAGATGCTTTTGACCGGACTGCAAAGCGAGGCACTTTCCGTGGCTGACCGGTGGTCAGGGGCTCCGGTCGTGCGGAAGGGGGTTAGAATGGTGCCGTGGCAAGGTTGTTAACAAATTGCCGTCCGGCGGCCCGGCTGGCGTTTTTCGCGGGTGCGCTGGCGATCGCCGGCTGCGGTGGCTCGGGCGCGGGAGGCGGTGCGGGCGCGGCGGCCGGAACCAGCGGGGGTGGCGGTGCCCAGGCGGGCGCGGGCGGCGGCTCGGGCGGCGTGGGCGGGGCCAGCGGAGGCGGAGCGGCCGGCGATGGCGCGGCGGGGGGCGCGGGGACCGGAGGTGGCGCGGGCAGCGCGATCGGCGCGGCCGGTGCGAGCGGCGGCGCGGGGACCGGAGGCAGCGCCGAGACGGGTGGCAGCGCCGGAGGTGGCGCGGGCAGCGGCGGCGCAGCGGGCTCGGGCGGCGCGGCCGGTGGCAGCGCCGGTCGCGGTGGCGCGGGCGGCGCCGGAGGTCGCGGGGGCGCGATCGCGGGCAGCGGCGGCGCGGGCGGAAGCGCGGGCGGCGCGGGCGGATCGATCTCGCACGCCGCCGATGCAGCCTACTGCGCGCAGCAGCTGACGCAGGCCGCGTCGGATTTCACCCGCTTCCGGACGACCTACACGAACGCGACGCAGATCCCGCGCTCGGCCCAGAACGGCACGGTGCGACTGGTCGCGACCAGCGACTGGACCAGCGGGTTCCCCGCCGGCAGCTTCTGGCTGCTCTACGAACGAACGAAGGATCAGGCGTGGCGGACGGCCGCCGAGACCTGGACCGCCGCCTTGATGTCGCAGCAGACACGGACCGACACACACGACGTCGGCTTCATCATCGGCACCAGCTACGGCAACGGCTACCGGCTGACGCAGAACGTGGCCTACAAGCCCGTGCTGATCACGGCCGCCGGATCGCTGGCGACGCGCTTCAACGCGACCGTTGGTTGCACGCGCTCGTGGGACTTCGGGACGTGGATGTTCCCGGTCATCATCGACAACATGATGAACCTCGAGCTTCTGTTCCGCGGGACGGCGCTGGGCGGCGACGCGCGCTATGCGCAGGACGCCGTCACGCACGCGCTGACCACGCGCGCGAATCATTTCCGCGCCGACTACAGCTCGTACCACCTGGTCGACTACAACCCGACGACCGGCGCCGTCATCAAGAAGCAAACCAACCAGGGGCTGTCCGACGAGTCGGACTGGGCGCGCGGCCAGGCGTGGGGTCTGTACGGCTTCACGATGAGCTACCGCGAGAGCGGCGACGCGCGGTTCCTCGACCAGGCGACGCACATCGCGGACTTCTACACGACGAGCTCGCGCATGCCGGCCGACGGCGTCCCGTACTTCGACTTCGACGCAATCATTCGCGACGACGTGCCCGATTACCGCGACGCCTCGGCGGGCGCGATCGCCGCCAGCGGCCTCTTCGAGCTGGCGGGCTACGAGACGGGCGCGACGGCGGAGAACCACCGCGCCTTCGCGATCAAGGTGGTGCGCTCGCTGTCGTCGACCGCCTATCGCGCGGCGACGGGGACCAACAACCAGTTTCTGCTGATGCACAGCGTGGGGAACTACCCGGCCAACGACGAGATCGACGTCGCCATCAACTACGCCGACTACTACTATCTGCAGGCGCTCGGCCGGTGCGCGGATCTCCAATGAGCGTCAGGCGCGCCGTCGGTTGCGGTCTGATCGTCGCGGCGGTCGCGTTCACGGCCGCCGGCTGCGGCGGCTCGGCGACCTCGTCGGGCAAGGGCGGAAGCGGCGGCGCGGCGGGCGGAAACCCCGGCAGCGCCGGCGCGGGTGGCGCGGGCGCGGGCGGCAGCATCGGCGGCGCATCGGGCGCGAGCGGCGCAGGTGGATCGTCGGCGGGCGTGTCGGGCGGCGCGGGTGGCATCGCGGGAGGCTCGGGCGGCAACG
>DATFXS010000821.1:0-4821 GCA_035315605.1 Polyangia bacterium | reverse complement strand
GGGCGAGGAGCTTGCGCGCGCGGTCCGCCAGCGCGGGCGCTCCGACGCCCAGCACGGCGCCGAGGTCCAGCGCCGCGACCATGCCGAGCGCCACCGCCTCGCCGTGCAGCAGGCCATAGCCCGACGCCGCCTCCAGCGCGTGGCCGACGGTGTGGCCGAAGTTCAGGATCGCGCGGCGCCCCGATTCGGTCTCGTCGGCCGCGACGACGTCAGCCTTGACGCGCACCGCGCGGGTGATGATCTCTCCGTGCTGGGCAACGGTCAGGTCGGGTCCGCTCTGCTCGAGCAGATCGAGCAGCCCGGCGTCGGCGATGAAGCCGCACTTGACTACCTCGGCGAGGCCCGCGATCCGCTCGCGCGCGGGCAATGTCTCCAGGAAACCGACGTCGGCGACGACCGCCCGCGGCTGGTGAAATGCGCCGACCAGGTTCTTGCCCGCGTGGAGGTCGACGCCCGTCTTGCCGCCGACGGACGCGTCGACCATCGCCAGCAGCGTCGTCGGCACCGTCACGAACGGCACGCCGCGCAGGTAGACGGCGGCCGCGAAGCCCGCGTGGTCGGTGGCGGCGCCCCCCCCGATGCCGACGACCGCCGCCCGGCGGTCGTATTCGCGCGCCGCCATCCACTCGCACGTCTGCTCGATCTCCGTCAGGTTCTTGCACGCCTCGCCCGCCCGCAGATCCAGCCGCTCCACGCGCGGCAGCCGCTTCGCGAGCGCGGCGACCAGATCGCGCGCCCGCGCCGACCGCTCCGCCACCTGCGCGTCGATCAACACGGCAACGCCGGTCGTCTTCGGATCCAGCGCCGCCGCCACTTTGTCCGCGATCTCGTCGGGCGAGAACGCGCCAATGCTGACGTCGTAGCTGCGCGCGCCGAGCTCGACGCGTACGTCGGTGTCAGCCACCTGGAGGCCCTTCGTTCGCCAACATTCCTATCATCATCGATTGGCCAAGAATCACGTCGACGATCTGCCTTGGCGAAAGGTCGAGGGTGTCCACGCTGGCGTGGGCTTGCGTATAGAACGGCCGCCGAGCCTCCTGGAGTTGCCGGGCCGCCGCGACCGGATCGGCCGCGCCGTCCAGCAGCGGCCTGCCCGACGCCTTCCCCGCGCGCTGGACCGCCTCCTCCGCCGAAACGTCGAGCCAGAACACGCGCCCCGCCGCCAGCATCGCCTCGATGTTTTCTTTGCGACACGGCGCGCCGCCTCCCGTGGCAACGACCGTCTTTCGCCGCTTCGCCACCTCGCGCAGCGCCTCCGTCTCGCGTTTCCGGAACCCGGCTTCCCCTTCGGCCGCGAAGATGTCCGGCACGGTCCGCTCTGCCCCGTCCTCGATCACCTTGTCCAGGTCGACGAACGTCCAGTCCAGGCGCTCGGCCAGCAGGCGCCCGACCGTCGTCTTGCCCGACGCCATGAAGCCGATCAGGAAAATCGGCGCGTCGTCGTCGGCGGGGGGCATGGGTCCTCGAATCCTACTCGAAATATGTCGTTTTTTTGCCCCCGACCCCGTTCGGGTTTCTACTGGTTCTATGAGTGTCGAAGTCGATCGTCCGACATTGCCGTGTAGCGTCTGCGGAGCGGCCGTGTCCGAGCTGCGCCGCGGGCGCTGCTGGGGCTGCTACACGCGCTGGGCGGACGCCCGCCCCGTCGGCCGCGGCGCCTCCTGCACCGCCTGCGCCGAGAAGCGCCGCTCGATGCTGAAGCTGGTCGAGCTCAAGGGCCGCAGCCTCCCCTTCTGCCACGGCTGCGCCGCCCTGCTGATGCGCCTGCCGGACATTCCCGACTCGGTCGACGAGCTGCGCGTGGCGCTGCGCCGCGACCGCCGCGACGGCGATCGCCGGGACGGCGAGACGATCGACCAGCGCATCTTCCCGCGCGAGCGCCGTGTGGGCGAGCGGCGCGGCCCGTCGCGCGAGGGCTACGCCGACACTGATCCGTCCATGCGGCTGTCCGAGTTCGAAGAGGTGATCATCGAGCTCGCCGAGGACGACATGGAAGACGTCGAGCAGACGCAGGTCCGCGCGAAGCCCGTCCTGCCGCCCGCGCACGCCAGCGAATAACGCGCCGTCAACTCCGCGCCCGGCGCCGCAGCGCCACCACCGCGACGACCGCCAGCAGGAGCGCCAGCGCCGCCAGCCCGATAGGCGGCAATGCCCCCACCGACGGCGTGACGATGGTGAGCTGTCCGCTCATCAGCGGGTGGTTCCCGCACTGGTAGAAGAGCGGCCCCGTCGCAGAAGCAGGAACAACGAAGTCCATCGTCCCGTTCTGGACATTCTCGTTGGTGACACCATCGGTGAAATGCGGCCCGGTCGGACTTTGGAAGGTCGTGGAGATGAACAGCGGATGCCCGGTGACCGGCACCTGAAAGTGATACGTCTGCCCTCGAATCAACGTGAGGGTCGGATTGTTTCCGGAGACTCCGGCCACGAGCCACGCGGAGATGCCGCTGTTGGTCAGCACGAACGTGGTGTCCGCTCTGGCAACTCCAGGAATCGCAGCGCCGGCGATGGGAATGCACAACAGCAACAGCAATCGAATGGTCTTCATCGGATTCTCCTCGGTGTCGAACACCAGGACTGGGCCGCGCAACGCCACGCGAGAGGCATGACGCATGCCAGCCAGAAAGGGCGCGTCGTCGCGCCTCCTCTGCGCCGCCTCGACGGCGATCACTCACCGGGTTTCGGAAAGCGATTCGATTTTCGGCCACCGGCGCGCGGCCGCCGTGCTCACCGGAAAGGCAGTTCGACCTTCCAGGTCTTGCCTTCCTGGACGGTCTTGAGCGCCTGGCGCTCGCCGGAAGCGGAATAGACCTCGACCTCGGCCTCGGCGCCGTCGCGACGCAAGAGGCGCGTGCCGGCCGGCTCCCAGGCGGGCGGCAGCCAGCCGACCGTCACCAGGTCCTCGGGCCGCAACGTGCGCGTCCCGCCCGTGCGCTGCGCCGACGCGAGCAGCCCGTCGATGCGCGCGCGCGTCCGCGGGCCGAAGCGCGCGTAGACCGCCGCGCGGTCGCCTGCGCGCGCCGCCGCGATCAACGCGTCGACCGCCGCCTCGGGATCGTCTCGGCCGCTGCAGCCGGCGCCCACCAGCAGCGAGACGAGCAGCGCGGCCGCCGTACACCTCATGAAGTCGCCGCGCCCGCCAGACCCAGCCGGGCACGGACGCGCGCCATCGTCTCCGCCGCCACCTTGCGCGCCTCGGCCGCGCCGCGCGCCAGGATCGCGTCGACGCGCGCAGGATCGGCGCGCAGCGCATCGCCGCGCGCGCGGATCCGCGCCAGGTCGGCCTTCACACCCTCGAACAGCATCTTCTTGCAGTCGATGCATCCGATGCCCGCTGTCGTGCAGCCGACGTGGACCTGCTTCTGCCGTTCGTCGTCGGAGAAGAACTTGTGCAGCGTGTAGATGTTGCATTTCTCAGGCGTCCCCGGATCGGTGCGCTTCACGCGCGCCGGATCGGTCGCCGCCGTCCGCAGCTTGTCCCAGATCGCCTGGTCCGTCTCCGCGAGCGCGATCGTGTTGCCCAGGCTCTTCGACATCTTCGCCTGGCCGTCGAGCCCGAGAATCTTCGGCGTCGTCGACAACAGCAGGTGCGGTTCGGCGAACGTCTCGCCGAAGCGCGCGTTGAACCGGCGCACGATCTCGCGCGCCAGCTCCAGGTGCTGCCGCTGATCCTCGCCGACCGGAACGCGCGTCGCGCCGTACAGCAAGATGTCGGCGGTCTGCAGCACCGGATACATGAACAGGCCGGCGTTGATGTTCTCGGGGTGATGCTCGGACTTGTCCTTGAACTGCGTCATCCGCTCGAGCTCGCCGTGCGGCGCCACCGACGCCAGCACCCAGGCCAGCTCGGTGTGCTCGGGCACCGCCGACTGCACGAACAGCGTCGCGCGATCCGGATCGACGCCGCACGCCAGCACGTCGATCGCCATGGCGCGCGAGCGCTCGGTCATGGCGGCCGGGTCGTACGGCTGAGTGATCGCGTGGTAGTCGACGATGCAGTAGAAGCAGCGATACTGCCCCTGCATCGCGACCCAGTTGCGCACGGCGCCGAGGTAGTTGCCAAGGTGCAGCTCACCCGACGGTTGAATACCGGAGAACACAGTCTCCATCGCCTGGGTTGTTTAGACGGCGCGACCAGCCAGGTCAACTGGAAGGTCAACGAGTCGGTCCAATCCTTGCTTTGACCATGCATTCATGGGTACGCTGAACCGTCCTAACTCCAAAGGAGTGCCGATGACCCGAAGCCCCCGCCTGGCAGGTCCCGTTTTCACGCTGGCCATGGCCGCCGCAGCCGCCGGTTGCTACGTCCGCGCCGCGCCGGCTCCCGTGTACGTGGGGCCCGCGCCGGCGCCGGCGCCCGCGCCCGCTCCCGTGTACGTCGAGGGCAGCAGCGATTACGCCACAGTGTATCCGACCACATTCGCGCCCGAGCCGATCCCGGAGTACCGCCCTGCGGCTCCCGGCTACGGCTACACGTGGGTGGACGGCTACTGGGACTGGTCGGGCTACGACTGGAGCTGGAGCAGCGGCTACTGGGTGCCCGAGCGCGTCGGCTTCCTGTACGTCGCTCCGCGCTACGTGTACGTCGACGGCCGGCCGGTCTACTACCGCGGCTACTGGCAGGGCAATAACGGCTACCGCGAGTACGGCTACGGCGGCTATCGCGGCGCGCCGCCTGCCGCCTGGCGTGGACAGCCGCAGACCGCGCCGCAAGCCTGGCGCGCGCAACCGGCGCACAACCAGTGGCGCGGCACCGGGCCCGCGCCCGCGACCGGGGGTGCGGCGTGGCGCGGTGGTGCGGCGGCGACGCCGCCGCCAGCG
>DATFXS010000820.1:0-4767 GCA_035315605.1 Polyangia bacterium | reverse complement strand
GAGAACGACAGGTTCGACACGCCGCCCGAGATCCGCACGCCCGGGCAGGTCGCCTTGATGATGCGCGTCGCCTCGATGTAGTTCTTGCCGTACTCGTTGTGCTCCTCGATGCCGGTGGCGATGGCGAGGATGTTCGGGTCGAAGATGATGTCCGTCGCCGGGAAGTCGGCCTCCTCGGTCAGCAGCTTGTAGGCGCGCTGGCAGATCGACACCTTGCGCTCGACGGTGTCGGCCTGGCCGGTCTCGTCGAACGCCATCACCACGACGCCGGCGCCGTAACGCTTGATGAGGCACGCCTTGTGCAGGAAGTCCGCCGGACCTTCCTTCAGGCTGATCGAGTTGACGATCCCCTTGCCCTGGATGCACTTGAGGCCCGCCTCCAGCACCTCCCACTTCGAGCTGTCGATCATGATCGGGATGCGCGCGATCTCGGGCTCGGTCGCGATCAGGTTCAGAAAGTGGGTCATGGCCGCGACGCCGTCGATCATCCCCTCGTCCATGTTGACGTCGAGGATGTTGGCGCCGCCGCGCACCTGATCCAGCGCGACCGACGACGCGGCCGAGAAATCGCCGCGGCGGATCAGATCCGCGAACTTGGCCGACCCGGTGATGTTGGTGCGCTCGCCGATCATCAGGAAGTTCGTGTCGGGGCGGATCGTCAGCGTCTCCAGGCCCGAATAGCGCGGGTAGGCCAGCTCGGGGCGGCCGGCGGCGTCGGGGACGGCGCGCGGCTTCTTCCCTTCCAGCACGCGCGCGACGGCGGCGACGTGGGCGGGCGTGGTGCCGCAGCAGCCGCCGACGATGTTGACGAGGCCCGCGTCGGCAAAGCCGCCGAGCAGCTTCGACGTCGTGGGCGGCTCCTCGTCGTAGCCGGTCGGCGCCAGCGGGTTGGGCAGGCCGGCGTTCGGGTAGCAGCTGACGAAGCAGGTGGCGACGTTCGCCAGCTCGGCGAGGAACGGACGCATCTGTTCCGCGCCCAGCGAGCAGTTGATCCCGACCGACAGCGGGCGCGCGTGCGCGACCGACGTCCAGAACGCGTCGATCGTCTGCCCCGAAAGCGTGCGGCCGCTCTGGTCGACGATCGTCACCGACAGCATCAGCGGAAGGCGAATGCCCTTCTCCTCGAACACCTCTTCGATCGCGACCAGCGCCGCGCGCAGGTTCAGCGTGTCGGTGACCGTCTCCGGGATCAGCAGGTCCACGCCGCCGTCGATGAGGCCCCGGGCCTGCTCGGCGTAGGCCGCCTTGACCTGGTCGAAGGTGACGGCGCGGAAGGCGGCGTCGTTGACGTCGGGTGACAGCGACAGCGTCCGGTTGGTCGGACCGAGCGCGCCCGCCACGAAGCGCGGCTTGTCGGGCGTCTTGGCGGTCCAGGCCGCCGCCACCCGCTTGGCGAGGCGCGCCGCCTCGACGTTCAACTCGTAGCAGATCGATTCGAGGCCGTAGTCCGCCTGGGCGATGGCGTTCGCGTTGAACGTGTTGGTCTCCAGGATGTCGCTGCCGACCGCCAGGTACTGGTCGTGGATGTCGGCGATGATCTCCGGCCGGGTCAGGACGAAGAGGTCGTTGTCGCCCTTCAGGTCCTTGGGGTGGTTCGCGAAACGCTTGCCCCGGTAGTCGGCCTCGGTCGGCTTGTGGCGCTGGATCATCGTTCCCATCGCGCCGTCCAGCAGCACGATGCGTTTCGCCAGCGTGGCGCGCAGGATCTTCTCGGTCTCGGTCATCGCAGCTTCCTTTTACTCTTTGTCGCTGGTTTGCGGGCGAACGCGGTCACGACCTCGAACTGCGGCGCCCGCTTTTCGCGCGACGTCACCGCGCACTGGTCGATGTGAAGGTCGGCCTTGTCGAGCAGCCGCCGCACGTCCGCCGGCTTGAAGCCCGCGGTCACGTGGCCGTAGGCGGCGGTGACGTCCAGGTGGTCGTGAGCGGCCAGCGTCACCAGCGCCAGGCGCCCGCCGGGCCGCAGCACGCGCGCCAGCTCGGCGATCGCGCGGGCGGGAGCGCGCAGGTGGGTCAGCACGTTCAGCAGCAAGACCTGATCGAACGAGGCGTCCGCGAAGGGAAGCGCGTGCAGGTCGGCGGTCTCGCAGCGCACGTTGGCGTGGCCCGCCAGGCGGACGCGGGCGGCGTCGATCAGCGTCTCGCTGACGTCGATGCAGGTGATGCTGCGCGCGTGCGGCGCCAGCAACTGCGCGGTCGCGCCGTCGCCCGCGCCGGCGTCCAGCACGTCGCCCAGATCGGCCAGGCCGATGAGGCCCCGCGCCAGCGCCTCCCAGGTGCGACCGGGCGAATAGTGCCGCTCCATTTCGCCCGCCACGCTGTCGGGCCAGCGGCCGTCCCCTTCGGCCCGGGCCGCGCGGGCGCGCAGCACGGCCGCGCAGCGCTGCCGGTCGGTGGCGAGCTGCGCGTCGTCGAGATCGGCGGCGACCACCGACCAGAGCTTGCGCGCCGGCGGCGGCAGGTCGCCGTTCGCCATCCGGTAATAGGTCGAGCCGCCCGCGCGGCGATCCCGCACCAGGCCGGCGTCGCGCAGCTTGCCGAGGTGGGTCGAGACGCGCGACTGCCCGAGCTCGGTGACTGAGCAGAGCTCGTTGACCGTCAGCTCGTTGTCCCCGAGCAGCGCGAGCAGACGCACGCGCGACGGCTCCGCGAAGAGCCCGAGCAGGTCCGAGGTGGCGCCGAGGGACGACATATCCGCTTATCCTGATTTATTGATAAGCTTAACCGTGCGCGGGGGTCCGGTCAAGCGGCCCCCCCCGGGCCGCCCCACGGCTCAGGTCGGCGGCAGCGCCTCCTCGTGCTTGCGGACCAGCGCGGCCTCTTCCGTCATGTTCTGCACGGACAGCCGCGTCGCGGCGAGCAGGCGCGCGCAGGCGACCACCAGCGCCGCCGCGCCCAGCACGCCGACGGCCAGCGCAAGCGCTGCCGCCACATGAAAGCCGATCGCTAGCGACGTGTTGGCGAGGCCCGCGCCCAGGATCGAGATCAGGCTGGCGCTCGCGAACGAGCCGATCGCGGTGTACGCGGCGCGCAGCGCGCCCAGCAGCAGCACCGCCTGCCGCTCGGCCCGGTCGACCTGCGTGCGCACCAGCGTCCGCAGGCCGGGCGTCAGCTTTTTTTCCTCGACGCGGACGGCGAGGGCGCGCATCCGCTCGCTGGCGCGCAGGAACCGGTTGGTCGTGCTCATCACCAGCACCGAGGCCGCGTTGGTCAGCACCGCCGGCGCCGCGATCAGCGACAGCAGCGCGAACGGGTTCTGCGACAGGTCCGCCATCGCCCGCGTGTCAGGGTGACGCCACCACGCCGAACAGCGTGGCGGTCGTCGCGCGCGTGATCGTGACGTCGCAGAGCGCGCCCGGCGCGACGCCCGGCGCGGCCGGGATGATCACCGTCCGGAACGCGTCGGTGCGCGCCATCAGCTCGTCGGCCGATCGCTTCGACCGCTGTTCGACCAGCACGCGCTCGCGCTTGCCGATCTGCTCCGCCATGATCTCGCCGGTGATGCGCTGCTGGGCCGCGATCACCTCGGCCAGCCGCCGCTGCTTGGTCTCCGGCGGCACCGTGTCGGGCATCTTGCGCGCGGCGGTGGTCCCCGCGCGCTCGGAGTACGCGAAGGTGAAGGCGCCGTCGAAGCGCAGCTCTTCCTGCGCGCGCAGCGTGGCCCGGAATTCCTCGTCACTCTCGTCGCAGAATCCGATCAGCAGATCGGTCGTGATCGCGATGCCCGGCACCGTCCGCAGCCGGTCGTACAGCGAGCGGAAGGTGGCGAAGTCGTAGCCGCGCCGCATCCGCGCCAGCACCGCGTCCGATCCGCTCTGCAGCGGCAGGTGCACGTGCTTGCAGATCTTCGGCGTCTCGGCGATCGCGGCCACCACGTCCTCCGCGAAGTCCAGCGGGTAGGGCGAGGTGAAGCGCACGCGCTCGATGCCGTCGACGGCCGCGACCGCGCGGAGCAACGCCGCGAAGCCGACATCCTCCCAGCGGTACGAGTTGACGGTCTGCCCGAGGAGCTGCACCTCCTTGACGCCGCTCGCGGCCAGCAGCCGCACCTGGCGCAGGATCTCGCGCGGCGACGCCCCCCGCTCGCGCCCGCGCGTGTAGGGGACGACGCAGAACGTGCAGAACTTGTCGCAGCCGCGCTGGATCGTCACGTGCCCGATCACGCCGTCCGCCGCGATCGGATCCAGGCCCGAATAGGTCTCCTCGCGATCCAGCCGGGTGTCGGTGACGGCGCGGCCGGCCCGGGCCTGCTCGACGCTGTCGAGCAGCCGGCGGTAACCGTCGGGACCGATCACGATGTCGACGTGGGGCGCGCGGCGCCGGATCTCGTCTTTCAGGTGCTCGGCCATGCAACCGACGACGCCCAGCACGACGTCGGGCCGCGCCTTGCCGTGCCCGAGCATGCTCGCCCGCGCGAACACCCGCTCCTCCGCCTTCTCGCGCACCGCGCAGGTGTTGATCAGGACCAGATCCGCCGCCGCGGGATCGTCGGTGCGCGCGTAGCCGCCGCGATCCAGCAGCCCCAGCATCAGATCGCTGTCGGCGACGTTCATCTGACAGCCGTAGGTCTCGAGGTAGACCCTCCGCGTCGTCGTCGACGCCGCAGGCGCTGCGGTCTCCGTTGACGCGGGCGCAGCATCCGGCGTTGCGGAATTCGCGCGCGGCTTTTTGAGCTGGATCAGCTCGCTCACGCCGGAGGTATAACCCGGGCATGCACCGCTCTGCACGCGTGGTGGCAGCCGTGTTCGCGTCGATGCTCGCGGCGGG
>DATFXS010000819.1:0-5050 GCA_035315605.1 Polyangia bacterium | reverse complement strand
CTCGCGCCCCGCCGAGACCGACGCCGACGCGACGGAATCGGCGCCGCGGGGTGTCCACGCCCGTCACCTCGCGATGCTGGGGGCGGCGGCGCGCCACGAAGACGTCCCGACCGATGCGGTGCTGGCGCTGGCGGCCGCCTGGCGCGGCGAGATCGACGACGCGGCGCTGGCCCGGCTGCAGGCGCGCGCGCTGGAGCTCGGCCTCCGCGAGGGCGCGGCTCGCGCGCGGGCGCTGCGCGACGAGCTCGTCGACGAGCTGGCGCTGCTGCTGGCGCAGGCCGACGGCGAGGTGGCCCGCCCGCAGGCGGACGCGTTGATCGAGACGCTGGCGGCCCGCGCGCGCGATCAGCAGCTCGCGCTGATCCAGCAGGCGCTGCCCGCGCTGGACGCGGACGCGGTCGGACCCTCGCTGCATCCGCTCGAGGCGTGGGAACGCTGGCTGGCGCTGCGGGCGGCGTGGGAACGCGCCGAGCAGACCGGCGGCCGCGCACCGCTGGCGGCGCTTTGGCGCGGCAGCGTACGCGACCGGTTGTGGGGCTACTGCTGCGCGCTCTCGCACCAGCACGGCGCGCGCGCCGCGTGGGCGTCGCTGATCATGTTCGACTGGCTGGCCGACCGCGCCGAGTACGTCGGCGATCTGGTCGCGGTCCTGGCCAACCGCGAGAACGCAAGAATTGCGCTCGCCGGCGCAAGGTAGATCGGGCGCTCATCAGTTTCTTGATGGACGGAGCGGGTCGGTTCGCCGCGAAGGCCGTCATTTCGGGGGCCGCGCTCGCCGGCCAATCTGGCATCGTTCATGCTCGATGCCCGGGGCGATGAAGCACCTCGCATCGATCCTCGCCACCGCGACGCTGATGGCTGCGTGCGGGTCCAGCACAACCAATCCGCCGCCCCAGCCGGCCACTATCACCTTCCAACTCCACAACGACGGGCAGTCGACGGTCTACGTCTTCGAGAGCTGCCAGATCGACTTCACGATCACGTCGCTCGCCGATCCCGTTCACCAGATCGCGCTGGAGGGCGCCTGCGCCTGCGCGTGCGGCGAGGTCTGCCCGGTGTGCGGGCCGTGCTTCGAGGGCGCGCGCGACGTCGCGAGCGGCACGATGGCGACCGAATCCTGGAACGCCGTCAACGTCACCGTCGAATCGTCGCCGACCGGTAGTTGCGAGCGGCGCATCGCGCTTCCCGACGGCCCTTACCGGATCGACGTTCCCGTGTACGCGTCGCAGGTGGATGCAATGGCGCACACGAGCGCTCGTACGGCGTCGCAAAGCTTCACTCTGCCGGTGTCGGGCAACACCGTCGATGTTGCGCTCGGCGTTTCGCCGTAGCGATTCCTAAGTCTTCTTCTCTTCGCCGCGGACGAGGCGGCCGATGTTCTCGCGGTGGCGGAGCGTCACCAGCGCGGCGCCGCCGAGCGCGAGCGCCATCAGCGGCCGCGGGGGCGATTCGCGCACCACGTATAGCAGCGAGAACGTCCAGACGCCCAGCAGCGACCCGAGCGACGACAGGCGCGTCAGCGCGAAGATCGCGATGTAAGCGGCGAATCCGATCAGCGCCGCGATCGGCGACAGCGCCAGCGCGACGCCCAGCGAGGTCGCGACGCCCTTGCCTCCACGCCCGCGCAAGAGAAAGGTGAACATGTGTCCCACGATCGCCGCGCCGCCCGCGGCCGCGACCGCCGTCGCCGGAAGGCCGAGGCGGCGCCCGAGCCAGACCGGCACGAAGCCCTTGGCGGCGTCCGCGGCCAGCACGGCGACCGCCCAGCCCTTGCCCATCGCGCGGGCGACGTTGGTCGCGCCGATGTTGCCGCTGCCGACCTGGCGCAGATCGATCCCCTTCGCGCGCGCGACCAAGAGGCCGAACGGGATCGAACCCGCGACGTACGCGGCGGCGCCGAGGATCCAGGCGGTCATGGCGACGGCGCGGCAGCCGCGCCCGGGTGCGCTGGCCGCACGCCGTTCCAGAATGCGACGACGTCCTCCAGCAATTCGGTGCGCGGGCAATCGGGCGGCAGGCTGGCGATCAGCGTGGCGCCGTAGTGGCGGCGCGCGACGCGCCCGTCGAGCACGGCCACGATGCCGCGGTCGGTGCGCGTGCGGATCAGGCGGCCGAAGCCTTGCTTGAGCGCCAGCGCCGCGCGCGGCAGTTGATAGTCGGTGAACGGCTCGCCGCCCTCGTCGCGGATGTGGTCGATGCGCGCCGCCGTCAGCGGGTCATCGGGTACCGCGAACGGGATCCGATCCATCACGACCAGCGACAGGGCCTCGCCCGGGATGTCGACGCCTTCCCAGAAGCTCTGCGTCGCCAGCAGCACGGACCCGACGCGCTCGCGCATGGCCGCCAGCAACAGGTGGCGCGGGCGCTCGCCCTGCACCAGCAGCGGGAACGGCAGCGTCTCGCGCAGCTGCGCCTCGGCGATGCGCAGGTTGCGGAAGCTGGTGAACAGCAAGAGGGCGCGCCCGCCCGTCACTGCGCAGAGGTCCGCCATGCGCGCGGCGGCGCGCGCCGGGAAGGCGTCGTGCGTGGGATCCGGGAGGTCGGGCGCCACATAAAGCAGCGCCTGGCGGTCGTAGCGGAACGGCGACGCGAAGCTGGCGTCGGCCGCGGTGTCGCCCAGGCCGACACGCGCGCGCAGATAATCGAACGACCCGGCGACCGTCAGCGTGGCCGAGGTGAGGACGATCGGGCCCGGACAGCCGTCCAGCGCGCGACCCAGCACGGGGCTGACGTCGATGGGCGAAGCGTGCAGGCCGACGTTGCGGGCCGACGCCGCCAGCCAGCGCACGTGCTCGCGCCCGCGTCCACCCACCAGCAGCGACAGATCCGCGCGCAGCGCCTCCGCCCGCCGCGCCAGCCCGCCGAGCTCGACCGGCCGCGACGACGTCGCCACCGCGTCGCCGTCGGGATTCAGCCAGTCCGCGAGCTGCTCGAGGCGCGCGTCCAGCTCGTGGTAGCGGTCCAGCGCCGGCCCGGCTGTCAGACCGCCCGGGAAGGCGACGCGCGTCTCGTCCAGGCCGGGGCGCGCGGCCGGCACCAGGGCGCGCAGCGCATCCGCGAGCGCATCGGTGGCGGCCTTCAGCCGGCCGGCGGCCGCCTGGGCGCGCTGCGCATCGACGCTGGTCTCGCGGGCGATGTCACGCGCCAGCGCGAACAGCCGCTGCGTCGACGCGTGCACGCCGAAGAATTCGGTCGCCACGTCCTCGATCTGATGGGCCTCGTCGAAGATGACGACCTCGTAGGGCGGCAGCACCTGCGCCTCGGGCCAGCGCGCGCGCAACGCCAGGTCGGCGAAGAACAGGTGGTGGTTGACGACGATCAGCGGCGCGGCGGCGGCGCGCCGGCGCATGGCGGTGACGAAGCAACTCTCGAAGAACGCGCAGCGCGGGCCGATGCGCGTCTCCGGCGTCGCCGAGACGTCGCCCCACAGCGGCGCGTCGTCCGCCAGATCGGGCAGATCGGCGCGGTCGCCGGTCTGGGACGACGCCGCGAACGCCAGGATCCGATCCAGCTCGGGCTCGGCGACCAGCGATCGCTGCCGATCGCGCTCCCCCAGGCGGCGCCGGCAGACGTAGTTCCCGAGGCCTTTCATGACGGCCCACTCGAGGGGCGCGGAGAGCAGGCCGGCGCGATCGAACATCGCGCGCAGGCGGGGAAGATCAACGCCCGCGATCTGGTCCTGCAGCGTCTTCGTGCCGGTGCTGACGACCACCTTGCGCCCGGACAGCAACGCCGGCACCAGGTAGGCGAGCGTCTTGCCCGTTCCCGTTCCGGCCTCGACCAGCAGTCGCTCGTCGCCGTCGATCGCGTCGGCGATCCGGTCCGCCATCGCCAGCTGTCCGGGACGCGCCTCGTAACCCGGGAACAACGCCGCCGCCGCGCCGCCCGGGCCGAGGAGCGCACGGATGCTCTGCCGCATCGCCTCGCGGCGATCGGCGGCAGGGCCGTGCGCCGGCACGGTCATCGCTTGCGGCTCGCCTTTTCGTCGATGCCCGAAACGCCGAAGCGCCGCCGCAACTCGGCGAACACGGTGTCGACCGGGACGCCGGTCGCCTCCAGTCCGACCAGCGTGTGAAAGATGACGTCGGCCGCCTCGTGCGCAATCTCGGCCGGGTTTTTCTCCAGCAGTGCCTCCGTCAGCTCGGCCGACTCCTCGATGATCTTCCCGTTGATCTTGCCGAGCCCGCTGTCCAGCAGCGACACGACGTACGATTTCTCGGGCCGCTCGCGGCGCCGCCTCGCGATCACCTCGGCGAGGCGCGCCAGCACCAGCGCGGGCGGATCGGGCGGCCCTTCATCCGTCACCAGCTCGCCGTCGTGGCCGACGCGGCGGAAGAAGCACGACGTCGCGCCCGTGTGGCACGACGGCCCCTCCGCGTCGCACAGGTACAGCACGACGTCGCCGTCGCAATCGAGCCGGACCTCCCGCACCGCCAGCGCATTCCCCGAGGTCTCGCCCTTGCGCCAGGACGCCTGGCGCGACCGGCTCCAGAAGTGCGCCGCGCCGGTCGCCAGCGTCGCGGTCAGGGCGTCGCGGTTCGCCCAGGCGACCATGCGGACCATTCCCGTGTGCGCCTCCTGGGCGATCACGGGCACCAGGCCGTCGCCGTCGAAGGTCACTGCCGCCAGCAGCGGCTCGGGCGCGACAGGAACCGGCTTCATGACACCTGATCTCGCACCGGGACGCCGCGCGCGCGCAAGTAATCGTGCGCCTGGCCGACGGTCGCCTCGCCGAAATGGAAGATCGACGCCGCCAGCACGGCCTCGGCGTGCCCTTCGGCGATCCCTTGATACAGGTGTTCCAGATTTCCCACGCCGCCCGAGGCTATCACCGGAACCGAGACGCGATCGGCCACGGCGCGCGTCAGCTCGATGTCGAACCCATCGCGGGTTCCGTCGCGGTCCATGCTGGTCAGCAGGATCTCGCCCGCGCCGGTCTTCGCCATCAGCGCGCACCATTCGACGGCGTCGATGCCGGTGGGCCGGCGGCCGCCGTGCGTGAACACCTGCCAGCGCAGCGGCTGCCCCGGCGCGGCCGGCTCGCGGCGGG
>DATFXS010000818.1:0-3360 GCA_035315605.1 Polyangia bacterium | reverse complement strand
CGGACGATCGGCCCCGCCAGTCCCGTTGCATCGTCGACCATGTCGATGTCGCAGGACGTGCCCAGCGCGGCATCCACGAGGGAGTCACGATCGTCGCACGCGATCAGGAAGCGGCAGTTCGTGTAGCAGATGCTGAGGGCGTGCGGTGGCACGGGAGCCGGTTCGGGCCGACCCCCGGCCTTCGGCACGCGCATCAACTTCACCTGGCTGAACGTGGTCGGGTCCGGGCTGTCGTAATAGACGTAGCGATCGTCGACGTCGACGAGCCTGACCATATCCAGTCCCTTCGCCACTTCCTGCGCCGCGGCCTTCGCGGGTTCGCCGGCCCGGGCGCGACCGCCGACCACGGCGCACAGGAGCGCGAGCGCGATGGTTGCGAATGTGGGACCACCCACGACGAGCGCACTATCCCCTGTTTTGGTTTCCGTTACGATGGGCGGCAATGATGTTCCGATCTCTCGTCACGCCGGCGCTCGCGGGCGCGCTGCTGGCCGCCAGCCCCGTCGGTCCGCTCGGCACGATTCGCCAGCAGGTCCGCCGCGCGAAGCCGGAGCTCGCCGGCCACACCAGCCTGCCCGACTACCACGAGTCCCCCTACCAGCCGTCGGAGATCGTCGAGCGGATCCACGCCCTCGAGAGCAAGCAGGCCTGGAGCGAGCTCTGCCGCGAGCTCGGCGCGCTGCCCGACGACGAGCTGGAGCTGTTCGAGGACGCGATCCGGAAGCCAGAGCACGCGAAGCATCTGCCCTGCGCGGGCGCGCTGCTGGGCCGGATCGCCGCCTACTGGAAGACCAGCGAGAAGAAGCTGGCGGCGGCCCACCCGATCGCCGCCGCGGTCACGCTGCCGAACCGCCCCATCTCCGTCGACACCAGCAAGGATTCGATCTTCACGGACGGACACCTGGCCGACGACGAGATCGCGCTGACCTTCGACGACGGCCCCCACCCGACCCGCACGCCGCGCGTCCTCGAGATCCTCGCCGCGGCGCACGTCAAGGCGATGTTCTTCGAGATCGGCCGCAACGCCGCCGCGCACCCCGAGGTGTCGCGCGGCGTTCTGTCCGCCGGGCACACCGTCGGCTCGCACACCTTCAGCCATCCCAACATGACACGCATCGACGAACGCCACGCCGAGAGCGAGGTCGACGCGGGCGACGCGTCCGTCTCGCTCGCGCTCGGGTTCAAACCCGGGGACCTGCCGTTCTTCCGCTTCCCGTACGGCGCGAAGACGCCGGTCGAACAGGGCTTCGTCTCGAAGCGCGGGAACACGACGGTGTTCTGGAACATGGACTCGCAGGACTGGAAGATCCGCGATCCGCACAAGCTGTTCCTGAACGTCCTGTCCGAGCTGGATCGCGCGAAGCACGGCATCATCCTGTTCCACGACATCCACGAGCAGACGGTGATTGTGCTTCCGCACGTGCTGGCCGAGCTGCAGGCCCGGCGCATGAAGACGGTCGTGTTCGTCGCCGCCCCGACGGCGTCGCCGCCGTCGAGCCCTCCCTGGGCGCGCTGAGCTGCGTCGGCGGCGCGACGGCCCGGCTTGCGCCGGATCGTCGAGCGGCCAGATTCGGACGATGGGGGGACCCCTGGGAAGGACGGGTGTCATGAGCAAGCAAAGGAGCTCGGTTTTGTCTTTATTGGCGTCGGGAGCGCTCGCAGCGGGAGCGCTGCTGATCGGTTCGCCCGGCCGCGCGGCCGCGTCCGAGCCGACCACCTCGGCTGAGGCGCAGCAGATGGCGCAGGAGGCGCAGGCCCGGGCGGAGCAGTTCAAGGCGATGGGCGGCACCGGCTACAAGACCGGCCTCGTCCAGCGTGAGGAGAGGGAGGCCGCGCGCTATCAAGCGCTGGCGGACCAGCTGGCCGCACAGGAGCCGAACGTCACCGGCGTGATCGTGACGACGCCGGACGGCGAGACGGCGGCGGTCGGCGTGGTGGTGACGCCCCCGGCGGCGCCCGTCACGTCTCCGGAGGTGGAGCAGGACGCCGCGCGCGCCGACCACTACCGTGCGATGGGCGGCACCGGCTACAAGGCCGGATTCGTCCAGTCGGCCGAGGCGCAGGAGCGCCGGGATGAGGCCGCGGTCCAGCCGCCCGCGCCGGCCCCGCAGCCGAATCCGATCTGCCTGACCAGCAAGCCGGCCGCGATCCTGACGTGCAGTTGAACCGCGCTCACGCTCAATAGATCCCGCGGATCGTGGCGAGCTCTTCGTCGAAGTAGCTCGGCAACACGCCCCACGGGTTCGGGTCCGTCTGGTCGGTGACGAACACCCAGCCGGCGCCGTTCGCGATCACGCGCGAAACCGCGGCGCCGGCGTCGGACGGCGGAACGCTGTGCACGAAGTGGCAGAAGCGCGTCCGCGAGTTCGCCGTCATCCACGAGGGCGGCACGTAGTCGGTCTGGTACTCGTTCCAGTTGCGCGCGAACTGCACCATCATGTCGAAGAAGTAGATGTACGTCGGGCAGAAGCGCGTCCCGACCGCCAGGAACGCGCCCGGATCCCGCGCCCGCACCGCGTCCGACATCCGGTGGTACATCGCCTCCATCGTCGAGCAGTCCGTGTCCATCGGCCCCTCGGCGAAGTAGATCCCGGACGGCGTGTAGAGATCGTAGTAGCGATTGATGTCGGCGATGACGTCGGCTTCGGGGCGCGCGCCGTAGCTGGTCGCCACGTAGCCGAGCATCGTGATCCCGGCCGCCTGACCCTGCGCGATCGCCTTCGTGTAGTTCGGATCCGTCGTGGTTCCCGGCCCGCTGGCGGGGTTGAAGACGATCATCCCGACGACGGGCGCGCCCGCAAACAGCCGCTGCCAGTCGGCGCTGGGCGGATTGAAATATGCCGGCACCGCCATCCGCACCGTGCCGGGCTGGGGCCGCACGCCGTCCACGGCGACCTCGAACGACTGCGCGTCGCCGTTTCCCCCGCTTCCGATGCCGCCGTCGGCGTGCTGGCTGCCGCTGGAACAAGACGCGAGCGCCGCCACCGTCCCCAACGCGATGCCGATTGTTCCCCTGACCCGCATGATCCTCCCCACGACCCGCCTCAGCCTGGTCCCTGACAGCGTAAGCATCGACGGTCGCCGGCGGGAGGTGGATGTCCCGGCCCGGGCTTCGTCCCTAGATTTCGCGCCATGGTCGACTCGCGCCTTCTGCAGGCGAACGAAAGGACGCTGCTGGCGTGGGTGAGGACCAGCATCGCGCTGATGACGTTCGGCTTCGTGATCGCGCGCATCGGCGTCTGGCTGCGCGCGCTGGGCGCGCGCACCGACCTGACCGCGGGCCACGAGCTCGGGACCGCCTGGATCGGCGGCGTGTTCGTCGCCATGGGGGTCATCGGGAACGCGCTCGCGGTGCGGCGG
>DATFXS010000817.1:0-7337 GCA_035315605.1 Polyangia bacterium | reverse complement strand
GGTCGCGATGCTGCTGCTCGCGCCGCTGATCGCCTACGTGCCGATGGCGTCGCTGGCGGCGCTGATGGTCTTCGTCGCCTGGAACATGGCCGAGCTGCACAACTTCTTCGGCATCGTGCGCGTCGCGCCCAAGAGCGACGTCATCGTGCTGCTGACCTGCTACCTCTTGACGGTCTTCACCGACATGGTCGTCGCCGTGTCGGTCGGCTTCATGCTCGCCGCGCTGCTGTTCATGCGACGGATGTCCGAGCTGACCGAATCGCGCCTGCGCCTCGATTCATCGCAGGAGGGCGGGACGACCGCCGTCCCGAAGGGCGCGCTCCTCTACGAGATCAACGGCCCGCTCTTCTTCGGCGCCGCCCAGAAGGCGCTGCGCGCGCTGGGCGGGCGGCGCGACTTCAAGGTGCTGGTGATTCACCTCGGGCGCGTGCCGGTCATCGACGCGACCGGCCTGGTCGCGCTCGAGAACACGATCTCGGGCGCGATCAAGGCGCGCAAGGACGTCATCATCGCCGGCCCGCTGCCGAAGCCCCGCGAGGTCTTCGACAAGGCGAAGCTCGAGAAGAAGCACACCGGCCTTCACATCACGAAGGACCTCGACGCGGCGGTGGCGCTGGCCGAGCAGATGCTCGCCGATCGCAAGACGCCGCTCGTCGTGCCCACGTCGCCCAGCTGATCGGCGCGGCGGTCACGGCTTCGGGATGTGGAGCCGCTTGCTGACCATGCCGCAGCCGACGACCAGATAGGCGAGCGCCAGCGGGTGCAGCACGAAGGGCCCCAGCCGGTGCGCGCCGAGCGGCAGGCCGGCGCCGAGGTGGCCGGTCAGAGCCGACGCCGCCAGCACCGCCACCACCAGCAGGCTGCCGGTCACCGGCACGCCCTCGAAGTAGCGGACCTTGCCCGACTCGTCGGCCAGCGCGGCCGAGGTGACGTTGTAGCGGGCGAGCCGCCCGATCGCGCAGGCGACCATGAACAGCAGCGGGATCACGTCCCAGCCGCCGCGCAGCCCGGCCGCGAAGCCGATCGCCGCCGGCGCGACGCCGAACGACACGACGTCCGCGAGCGAATCCAGATCCGCGCCCAGCGGCGACGACTTGCCGCGCGCCCGCGCCACCCGCCCGTCGAGAAAGTCCATGGCCAGGCAGATCGGATACAGCGCCATCGCCACCGCGAGCAACGCCGGCCGGTCACTCGCCATGTAGCCGAGCACGGCCAGCACGGCGCCAGCGCCGCCAAGACCGTTGGCCATCGTCAGGTAGTCCGACAGCGTCAGCCCGCGGACGAAGGAGAAGCGACCCGTCCGAACTCCCGAGTCGGCGGCGGTCATCGCGCCACCTCGCTGGAGCGGGCGCCCAGCGCCGCAGGCCATGAGATCGCCATCTCCGTCGCGACGCGGGCGGCGCGCAGCGGCGGCGCCGCGTCGCGCGGCCCGCGCAGAACGACCTCGACCTCCGCGATGGGCGCGTCGCCAAGCGGCACGACGACCCGATCGCCGCTGGCCGGCGTCTGGCCGAGCAGCGGCCGCCGCGGGCCGACCCCGACCACGTCCAGCTGGGCGCCGTCCAGCGGCGCCGCGAACACCAGCTCGGCGCGCAGCGGCCTCTCCCCCGCCCCGGGGGGCGGCAGCGCCACGCGATACGTGCGCGCGCCGCGCGCGTCCGGCTCGCCCGCCGCCGCGGTGACGTCGGCGGGCCGCCAGGCGACCAGCCGGCTGCGCCGCGCGCCGCATCCCGCCGTCGTGACGACCGCCAGCAGCACCGCGGTCATCGTCGCTTCGATTCGCGTCTTCTCCATCGCTCACCTCCTGGCGACAGCATCGCCACCGGCGGTGAACCGAGATGGGACCGCAAGTGAAACGACCGCGGACCAGTTGTGGCGAAGTCGTGGCAGGCGCTACGGCGGCGCGCGGAACGCCGGCATCAGCGCGGCGTGCCAGGCTGCGGCGTCCGGCACCGCGAGGAACCAGGCGAGGCCGCCCGGGAACTGGAGCAAGAGGCCTTCGGCCGGCAGCGCCGCCAGCCCTGTCGCCGATGACTCCGGCACGACGTCGTCGACGATGCGACCGTCCTTCACGAGCGTCGGAGATGCGGCGAGCGTGAAGTCGCCAGGCCCAGATGGACCAGGCGCGAGCGGGATGCGCCCGCCCCAGCGGCCGTCTTCGCTGAGGCAGTAGAGCCCATCCTCGGCGAAGGCGACGGTCGAGGGCCGCGACACATGCGTGACGTGGCGGCCGAGCTGCTGAATCGCAAGAACTGGAATGCCGTCCGCGCGGCGGCGGACCCTGGCGGCCGCGAGGCGTGCCCGCACCGTTTCGACCGCGCGCCGCTGCTTCGCGACGTCGATCCGCAGCGGCACGAACACCGCGACGAGCAACCCAACAATCGAAATCACGACGATGGCGCCCGTGCTCACGCGCGGGAAGCTAACCCGGCTCGTTTGACGATGCCACGCGCGGTGCGAGAAAATGAGGTATTGGGGATGCGCTGGGCCGTCGTGGCGATCGTGGTCTTGGGCTGCGGAAAGGGGTCCGGGAACCGCGCGGGCGACGCGGGCAACGACGCGCCTCCCCCCACTGATGGAGGCGATACCGCCGAAGGACCAGGCGACGCCACCGATGCCGGCGATGTGCCGCACCCGATGGACGTCGCCCCGGAGATCTCCGTTGACGCCCCCGAAGACATGACCGACGCCGTCATCGAGACCTCGACCGATTCTCCGGTCGAGGCGCGCGGCACCGACGCGACGAATGACACGTCCGCCGGCGACGCGGGGACCGATGCGACGCCGTCGTGCCCCGGACCGCTGGTCGGCTATTACAAGTTCGAGGAGACGACGGGACCGGTGGTCGACAGCAGCGCCTGCGCGCACGACGGCGACGCCAGCACGCCGGTCGTCCGTGGCGTCTCCGGCGTCGGCAACGCGGCAAGCTTTGGCGCCGCCGGCTCGTATGTCGCGGTCCCCGGCATCGATTCGTCGTTGCTCGACGGCGATTTCACCTTCGAGGCCTGGGTCTACCGCGAGGCGGGCCAGGGAGGCGCCATCGTCTCGATCACCAGCGGCGGCGGCCCGGAGGGCGTGTGGCTCTGGGCAGCCAGCGACGGGACGGTCAACCTGTCGCTGGGTGACCCCGCCTGCACGGGCATGACGAACTGGGGGGGAACCACCAACAAGCTGGCGAGCGGAGCCTGGAGCCACGTCGCCGCCGACATGCTGCGCGGATCGAGCGCTGGCCTCCGCTACTTCCACCTCTACATCGACGGCACGTTCTCGCTGTCGTCGGTCGGCGTGCAGGCGACCCTCTGCCACGATTCGAATGACCGGCTCACGATCGGCGCCGTCGGTCCCGCCGCCAGCCTCCCCTGGCTGGGGCGGATCGACGAGGTCAAGGTCTGGTCGGTCTCACGATCGCGCGACGAGGTCTGCGCCGACGCCGGCGGCGTCTACGGTTCCACTTGCGACGTCAGCGCGGTGCGACCCCAGTAGGCGCCCGCGTTCACAGCGGCAGGATCACCCGGAAGGTCGCGCCCTGGCCGGGTTGCGATGCAACCTCGACGCGCGCGCCGTGCGCCTGGGCGACGCTCTGGACGATCGACAGGCCCAGGCCGGTTCCCGGCGCGACGCCCGCCGGCCGCTGCGTGAAGAACCGGCGGAAGATCTTGCCCTGATTCTCGGCCGAGATCCCGGGGCCGGAGTCGCGCACCGACGTCACGAGCACCTCCTTGTCGACGCGCGCGCCGAGGACGATGCGCCGCTCGGCCGCCGGCTGCACCAGCGCGTTGTCGATCAGGTTGCGCAGCATCTCTTCCCAGCGCCGGCGGTTGATCACCGGCGCGGCGGCGGCGGCGGCGGGCGTGACTTCGACGGCGAACGTCCAGCCGGCGGCGCGCGGATCGCGGCGGTACTGTTCGGCGAGCTCCTCCAGCAGCTGGCCGGTCGCCACCGGCTCGCGCGGCTCGGCGGCGATAGCGTGGTCCAGCCGCAACAGCGCCATCAGGTCGTCGATCGAGCGCCGCAGCCGGTCCACGGATTCGTTGATCGATCGCGCCACCAGATCGACCCGCTCGGGCGTCAGCGCCGGTGACGTCACGAGCAGCTCGGCGGACGCGGCGATGGTCGCCAGCGGGTTCTTGAATTCGTGCGCGATGTCGGCGCCCAGCTCGGCGGCGGCTCGGCGGCGGCCGTCCAGATCCTCCGCCATCTCGGTCAGCGTGCGCGCGAGCGCGCCGATCTCGTCCTTGCGCGCGTACAGCTTCGGGTCTGCCAGCGGCGCCGCCGGGTAGCGGCGCGCCGCCGACGACAGCCGTTCCAGCGGCCGCACCAGCCCGAACGCGAACACCACGACGATCGGAAGCGCCAGAACGATCTCATAGACGATCAGCTCCAGCAGCTGCCGGCGCACCAGAACCAGCCGCCGGATGCCGCGATACGATCCGGCCAGGATGTACAGCACACCGCCGTCGGGACGCGGCTCGGCGAGCGTCAGCAGCATCGCCGACCCGTCCGGCGTCAGATGGCGTCCGAACGTGCGATTACCGGCCAGCGCGGCCTGGACCTCCTCGCGCGCCGGCCAGGGCGGCAGCTGCGCGTCCGCCTGATCCAGCGTCTGGCCGCCGTGTTCGCCCACGATCTTCTCGCCGACGCCGCCGATCGCCGAATGGGACAGCGGCACCGAACGCGTGCGATGCGTGACCGCGCCCTTCGCATCCAGCCACGCGACGACGACGCCCTCGCGCACGGCGACGGAGTCGGGCGACACGTTGTCCAGGGCGTCGATCACCAGCGGGATACGCGCGAGGTGATCGACCTGCGCGCGCGAGGCGTAGTGTTCGTAGATCCAGGCGACCCCGACCAGCAGCGACGGCAGCAGCACCAGCACCAGCCCGAGCTGCAGCAGCCGGAAGTAGAGGCTTCGCGCCGGCGGTCGCCGCAATGGCCGCAATTTCATGGCCCTGGGCCGGGCGACCGGCGACGGGAGCGGCTCCTCGTCACCTCGATCAGCCGCATCAGGAAAAGCGCGACCACCACGATCAGCATGAACAGCGCCGCGTTCGCCGGTTGCTCACTCTTGGACACGTACATCCCCGTCAGGATGTAGAGGGCGCCGCCCTCGGGAACGGGCTGGGCGAGCGTCTGGATCAGCACGGATCGGTCGGGCGTCCAGTACCGCCCGAAGGTGCGGTTGCCGGCCAGCGCCGCGCGGACCTCGTCGCGCGCCGGCCAGGTTGGCAGCTGCGCGTCGAATGTGTCGAGTAACTTCGAGCTTCGCGCGACGGAGACGGGCCCGGTCCGGAATATCGTCGCGCCTTGCATGTCGAGGCGGGCGATGATGACTTGTTCGCGCTGGGCGGCGGGCTCGGACGTGGGCCGGTCCCACCCGTTGACCATGAACGGCAGGCGCTCGAGCTTCTTCACCTGCTCGCGCGCCCTGCCCTGATATTGAAGCATCCTGAGGCCGGCCGCCGCGAGCGCCGCCGCGGCCACCAGCAGCCCGACCCGCCACCAGACCCGAACTCGCGGCGCCATCAATCGCGATACCGGTAGCCGACGCCGAACACGGTCTCGATCTCGTCGAACGCGGCGTCGATGTCGCGCATCTTCTTGCGCAGCCGCTTGATGAACGTGTCGACCGTCCGATCGGTGACCACGGCGTCGTCCCCGCGCGCGATGTCGAGCAGCCGCTCGCGCGCCAGCACCGTGCCGCGGTGGCGGGCCAGCGCGCCCAGGATCTGGAATTCGGAGCGGGTCAGCACGATCGCCTTGCCGCGCCACTTGGCCTCGAAGCGCGACGGGTCGAGCCGCAGCGGCCCGACCTCGACGACGTCTCCGCCGAGCGCGCCCGCCAGCACGGGCGCGGGCGCGGCCCCCGCGGCCACGGCCGGCGTCGTCGCCGCCAGCCGCCGTTCGATGGCGCGGATGCGCGCGACCAGCTCACGCGTCGAGAACGGCTTGGTGATGTAGTCGTCCGCGCCCGTCTCCAGCCCGGTGACCCGATCGACCTCGTCACCGCGCGACGACAGCAACACGATCGGGACCGCGCTCTTGCGGCGAAGGCGGCGGCAGACCTCGAGGCCGTCCATCTCCGGCATCAGGATATCGAGGATCACCAGGTCGGCGCCGTCGCTCTCGAAGCCGCGCAGGCCGGCCAGACCGTCGCCCGCCTGCGTGATCGAAAAGCCCTCGTCGCCCAGCGCGGTGGCCAGCACCGTCCGCAAGCCCTGGTCGTCGTCAACGATCAGCACCCGCCGAATCACGCCGACAAGCGTATCACGCGAGGTAGACTGTCGGGCGATGGAGCCCCTCTTCCTCCGCGCCTGCCGCGGCGAAGCCACCGAGCGGACGCCGCTGTGGTTGATGCGCCAGGCCGGACGCTACCTGCCCGAATACCGCCAGGTGCGCGCGGGCACGAGCTTCCTCGAGCTGTGCAAGACCCCGAAGCTCGCGGCCGAGGTGACGCTGCAGCCGATTCGCCGCTTCGGATTCGACGCCGCGATCCTGTTCTCCGATCTGCTGGTGCCTCTCGAGGCGATGGGCATGGACGTCGAGTTCACCGACCAGGGCCCGCGCCTGCCCGCGCCCCTGCGCGCGCCCGCCGACCTCGGCCGCATCGGGCGCTTCGATCCGGCGGCGCGCACCGGGTTCGTGCTGGAGACGATCCAGCTCGCCCGGCGGGAGCTCGGCGATACGCCGCTGATCGGCTTCGCGGGCGCGCCGTTCACAGTCGCCACCTACGCGATCGAGGGCAAGACCGCCAAGAACTTCACCGAGACGAAGGCGCTCTTCTACCGCGAACCCGAGACCGCGCGCCGCCTGCTGGCGCTGATCGCCGAGGCGACGCGCGACTACCTGCTGGCCCAGATCCGCGCCGGCGCCCAGGCGGTCCAGCTGTTCGATTCCTGGGTCGGCGTGCTGTCGGCCGAGGACTTCGAGACGTTCGCGCTGCCGCCGACCGCGGCGCTGGTCGCCGAGCTGCGCGGCGCGGGCGTGCCGGTGATCTACTTCGGCAACGGCGCGGCGGCGATCCTGGATCGTGTCGCGCGCGTCGGCGCGGATGTCTTCGGCGTCGATTGGCGCCTGCCGATCGACGAGGCGCGCACGCAGCTGGGCGGCGCGCGCGCGGTGCAGGGGAACCTGGATCCGGCCGTGCTGTTGGGACCGATCGCCGAGATCGAGCGGCGCGCGCGCGATGTCGTGCGCCGCGGCGGCAAGCGCGGTCACGTCTTCAACCTGGGACACGGCATCACGCCGGATGTCCCGATCGAGGCGGTCGAGGCCCTGGTGGCAGCCGTGCGGGGCGCGTGACGACCCCGGCCCCGGGCGGAGCGGCGGCCGCGCCCGAC
>DATFXS010000816.1:0-7005 GCA_035315605.1 Polyangia bacterium | reverse complement strand
ATCGGGCTGCGCCTCGGCCACGACCGAGGCGATCGCCTCCGGATCGAGGCCGCCGATTCGCTCGACGACCGCCGCCGGCAACCCGCGCCGGATGGCGACCGCCCGGGTGCGCCGTTCTTCCAGCGGCGCATCGTCGAGGAACGCGTACGGGTTGGCGTTCAGGATCTCGTGCGCGAACACCGACGGCTCCGGCCGCTCGCTGGCCGTCGTGGCGATGCGGCCGTCGCCGAGCGCCTGCAGCACGGCCCGCAAGCCGGCCGCGTCCATCGCCTCGACCAGACAGTCGCGCACGGTCTCGCGCACCAGCGGATGGTCCGGGATCTCGATCGGGCCGCCGCCATGGTTGTCCTGGCAGGCGGTCTGGCCCGGGAACACCGCCGCGATCAGATCCTGCGCGCGCATCCGCTGCAGGGCAGGGGGGACCCGCTTGCCGCCGCGGCTGCGCAGCAGCGCCAGCGACCGCATCGCGTTCCAGCGCCAGCGCGTCTCGAACATCGGCGCCTGCAGGGCCGCCTGCACCAGCAGCTCCTCCACGTCGTCGGCGCGCAGCATCGAGAACACGGTCTCGAGCGGGAAGCTGTGCTGCGGCCCCAGCGACAGCACGATGCCGTCGTCAGTCGCCGCCGCCTGAAGCTCGAAGTCGAAGCTCCGGCAGAACCGCTTGCGCAGCGCCATCCCCCAGGCGCGGTTGATGCGCCCCCCGAACGGCGCGTGGATCACCAGCTGCATGCCGCCGGCATCATCGAAAAACCTCTCGGCGATGACCCGGCTCTGGGTCGGCACGCCGCCCAGAGCGGTCGCGCCCGCCACGACGTAGTCGCGCAACAGCTCGGCGCCCCGGCGATCGAGCGCGCACGACACCATCAGCGCCGGCACCGAATCTTCCCCGCGCGCCGCGGCCGCCGCGATCTCCTCGCGCAGCGCCGCCACCTCCGATGACAGCTCGCGCGTGCGCGCCGGCCCCTCGCCCAGCCAGAACGGAATCGTCGGTGCCGCGCCGGCGGCGTCCTCGACGCGGACGCGCCCCGGTTCGACCCGGCGAATCCGCCATGACGAATTGCCGAGCAGGATGATGTCGCCCGCCATCGATTCGATCGCGAAGTCCTCGTCGACGTTGCCGATCACCGTGCCTTCGGGTTCCAGCACGACGTCGTAATTCGCGTTGTCGGGGATCGCGCCTCCCGAGGTCAGCGCCGCGAGGCGCGCGCCTCGCCGGCCCCGCAGCCGCCGGTTGACGGCGTCGCGATGGACCATCGCGCCCGAACGGCCGCGGCTGGTGGCAATGCCTTCGGACAGCATGTCGACGACCGCGTCGAAGTCGCCGCGCGCCAGCTCCGCGTAGGGCGCCGCGCGCCGGACCAGGTCGTAAAGGTCGTCCTCGCCGCACTCCTCCGACGCCGTGGCGGCAACGATCTGCTGCGCCATCACGTCCAGCGGCGCGTCGCGCAGCCGGATGGCGTCGATCTCGGCCCGCCGCGCCGCCCGCACCAGCGCCGCGCACTCGACCAGCTGGTCGCGGGTCAGCGGAAACAGCCGTCCTTTCGGCGTCGCCCGCAGCGCGTGGCCCGATCGCCCGATCCGCTGCAGGCCCGTCGAGATCGACCGCGGCGACCCGATCAGGCAGGTCAGCTCCACCGCGCCGACGTCGATCCCCAGCTCGAGCGACGCCGTCGCGACGACGACGCGCAGGTCGCCTTCCTTCAGGCGGCGCTCGGCGCGGTGGCGGCGCTCGCGCGACAGACTGCCGTGATGAGCCGCGACCGCGTCGGCCCCCAGCCGCTCGGCCAGGTGCAGCGTCACGCGCTCGACCAGCCGCCGCGTGTTCACGAACACCAGCGTCGACTTGTGCTCGCGTGCCAGCGCGGCGACCCGATCGTAGAGCTCGGCCCACTGCTCGTTGGTGCAGACGGCGCCCAGCTCGTCCTCCGGCACGACCACCGCCAGGTCGAGATCGCGGCGCTGGCCGACGTCGACCACCTCGGGCATCGGGCGGCTGCCGACCAGCAGGCGCGCCGCGACGTCCAGCGGCCGCACGGTTGCCGACAGACCGACCCGCTGCAACCGCGCGGGCGCGACCAGCGCCTCCAGCCGTTCCAGCGACAGCGCCAGGTGCGCGCCCCGCTTGTCAGCCGCGACGGCGTGAATTTCATCCACGATGACCGTCCGCACATCGCGCAGCGCCCGTCGCCCCGATTCGGACGTCAGCAGGATGAACAGCGATTCGGGCGTCGTCACCAGCACGTGCGGCGGGTGCAGGGCCGCCTCCCGTCGCTCCCGTGCCGTCGTGTCGCCGGTCCGCACCGCGGTCCGGACCCCAGGGGCGGGGTAGCCGAGCTCGGTCGCCAGCACCCGCAGCTCGGCGAGCGGCTCCTCCAGGTTGCGCCGGATGTCGTTCGACAGCGCCTTCAGCGGCGACACGTAAAGGACGCTGGTCCGGTCGGGGAGCTCGCCCCCGGTCGCAATCGCCTCGGCGACCAGGCGATCCAGCGCCCACAGGAAGGCGGCCAGGGTCTTGCCGGATCCGGTCGGCGCCGTGCAGAGGACGTCCTGGCCCGCGGCGATCAGGGGCCAGGCCTGGGCCTGAGCCGGCGTCGGCGCCCCGAACTTTCGTTCCAGCCACGTCGCCACGACCGGGTGAAACATCCGTTCAGTATCTACCACATGAAACCCATGCGGAAAGCCCATTTCTGTTGACGCCAGATCTGGTGTGTTTAGGTTAGCGCCCGGCTGAACGCCGAAAATTTTCGGGAGGCCGGACAGGCCTTCCAAGGAAAAGAGGACAAGAGCTCATGGGCAAGATCATCGGCATCGACCTCGGCACGACCAACTCCGTCGTCGGGATCATGGAGGGCAAGGACCCGAAGGTCATCGCGAACGAGGAGGGTGGCCGGCTGACCCCGTCCGTGGTGGCGTGGGACGACAAGGGTGAGGTTCTGGTCGGGCAGATCGCGCGCCGCCAGGCGATCACGAACCCCGAGAACACCGTTTACTCGGTGAAGCGGTTCATGGGTCGCCGGTTCGAAGAGGTGAGCGAGGAGATCAAGCGCGTGCCCTACAAGGTCGTGCGCGCGGCCAACGGCGAGGCCCAGATCGAGATTCGCGGCAAGAAGGTGACGGCGCCCGAGGTGTCGGCGCGCGTCCTCATGAAGCTCAAGAAGGCGGCCGAGGATTACCTGGGCGAGAAGGTGACCGAGGCGGTCATCACCGTCCCGGCGTACTTCAACGATGCCCAGCGCCAGGCGACGAAGGACGCGGGGCGCATCGCGGGACTCGACGTCAAGCGCATCGTCAACGAGCCGACCGCGGCCGCGCTGGCGTACGGGCTCGACAAGAGCAAGGACCACCTGATCGCCGTCTACGACTTCGGCGGCGGCACCTTCGACATCTCGATCCTCGAGGTGGGCGAGAAGGTCGTCGAGGTCGTGTCGACCAACGGCGACACGCACCTCGGCGGTGACGACATCGACCAGCAGGTGATGGACTGGCTGGTCGCCGAGTTCAAGAAGGATCAGGGCATCGACGTCTCGAAGGACAAGATGGTGATCCAGCGTCTGCGCGAGGCGGCCGAGAAGGCCAAGATCGAGCTGTCGTCGGTGATGGAGACGGAGATCAACCTGCCGTTCCTGACCGCGGACGCGAGCGGCCCGAAGCACATGCAGATCAAGCTGTCGCGGGCGAAGCTGGAACAGATGATGAACGACCTCGTTCAGCGGACGATCGAGCCGACCAAAAAGGCGCTGGCCGACGCGAACAAGAAGCCGGCGGACATCGCCGAGGTCGTGCTGGTCGGCGGTTCGACCCGCATCCCGATGGTGCAGAAGCTGGTGAAGGAGTTCTTCGGCAAGGAGCCCCACAAGGGCGTCAACCCGGACGAGGTGGTGGCGCTCGGCGCCGCGGTGCAGGCGGGCGTGCTGTCGGGCGACGTGAAGGACATGCTGCTCCTCGACGTCACCCCGCTGTCGCTCGGCATCGAGACCCTGGGCGGCGTGATGACCGTGCTGATCCCGCGCAACACGACGATCCCGACCAAGAAGAGCGAGACGTTCTCGACGGCGGCCGACAACCAGAGCTCGGTCGAGGTCAAGGTGTTCCAGGGCGAGCGGCCGATGGCCGGCGACAACCGCCTGCTGGGCAAGTTCGGGCTGGACGGGATCCCGCCGGCGCCGCGCGGCGTCCCGCAGATCGAGGTCACCTTCGACATCGATGCGAACGGCATCGTGAACGTGTCGGCCAAGGACAAGGCGACCAGCAAGGCGCAGCACATCACGATCACGGCGTCCTCGGGTCTGTCCGAGGCCGAGATCCAGAAGATGGTGAAGGACGCGCAGGAGCACGAGGCGGAGGACAAGAAGCGGCGGGAGGCGATCGAGGCGCGCAACAAGCTGGAGGCGCTGACGTTCCAGGTGCAGCGACACCTGGACGAGAATCGCGACAAGATCGCGGAGGGCGATCGCACCGAGCTGGAAGCCGCGCTGAAGGACGCCAAGGACACGGTCGACAACAACCGCGATCCCAAGGACGCGGCCATGTTCGAGGGCGCGTTCGAGCGGTTGCAGAAGGCGTCGCACAAGATGGCCGAGGCGCTGTACCGGACCGCCGCCGGGGCGGCCGCCGGGACGGAGACACCGCCGGCGGGCGGCGAGGGTGGGGCAGCGGGCGGCGGCGCGGGCGCGGGCGGCAAGGACGACGTCATCGACGCCGAGTACACAGAAGGCCCGAAGAACACCTAGACCCGACCGCGGTCCGGCAGAGATCCAAGAAATGGCCGCGCGAACAGGCGCGCGCGCGGCCGCGGTAGTATCGTCGCGAGATGACCCCGGGCGTCCGGCGAGGTCTGGATTACGCCGTCGTCTTCGTAGCCTACGTGGCGACGGCGCGCCTCGGGTTGTCGTTCGACGCCCTGGCCGGCATCGCCACGACGGTCTGGCCGCCGACGGGCATCGCGCTGGCGGCTCTGCTTTTGCGCGGGACACGGCTGTGGCCGGCGGTCGCGCTGGGCGCGTTGGCCGTCAACCTGACCACGGGCATTCCGATCTGGAGCGCGGCCATCATCGCGACGGGGAACACCCTGGAGGCGGTGGTGGGCGCGACCCTCCTGCGGCGGTTCTCCTTCGACCCCCGACTGGGACGCCTGCGCGACGTTCTGCTGCTGGTCGGGCTGGCGGCGCTCGGCAGCACGCTGGTCAGCGCGACCATCGGGACGGCCGCCGCTGTCCTGGCCCACCTGCCACGCGCCGAGAGCTACCCGGTGTTCTGGGTGGTCTGGTGGGTCGGCGACGCCATGGGCGCGCTTCTGATCGCGCCGCTGATCTGCGTCTGGGCCTGGCCGATCCATCTGTCGCGCCGGCCGCTGCGCTGGCTGGAGGGGGCCTGTCTGGCCGTGGCCCTCGCGCTGGTGAGCACGATGGTCTTTCGCAGGCCGGCGAACATTCGCGCCATCGAGTTGATTCGTGGAACCTATGCCATCGTGCCGCTGCTCATCTGGGCCGCGCTGCGGTTCGAGCAGCGCGGGACGACCGCCGCGCAGCTGCTGGTCGCGATGATCGCGGTGACCGCCACGTCGACGCCCGGCAGTTACTTCGCGGCGCACACGCCGCACGAGCGGCTGTTGATGACCGACTGCTACATGGCTGTCACAGCGGTCAGCATGCTGACGCTGGCCGCCGCGCTGGCGGAACGGCGCGCCGCGATCGGCGCGCGGGACGAGTTCATCTCGATCGCGTCCCACGAGCTGAAGACGCCGCTCACGGCGCTGAAGCTGCGCCTGACCGCCGCCACGCGCACCCAGCAGGCGCCGCCGCCGCGTGACCAGGTCGCCGAGGAGAAGCTGGCGCGCGCGCTCGGGGCGGCTGAAACGACGACCAACCGGCTGGTCAGCCTGGTCGACGATCTGCTGGATGCGTCGCGCCTCACCGCCGGCCGCCTCGCGTTGCACCTGGAGGAGGTGGCGCTGCTCGACCTGGTGCGCGACGTGGCGGGTCGCCTGCGCGAGCAGGCGGCGGAAGCCGGATCGACGATCGAGGTCGTCGTCTCGGAGCCGATCGTCGGTCGCTGGGATCGCAGTCGGATCGAGCAGGTGGTCACCAACCTGCTGTCGAACGCCATCAAGTACGGCGCCGGCAAGCCGATCCTCGTGTCAGCCCAGGCCACGAACGGCTGGGCCCGTCTGGGCGTCAGGGACGCGGGGCTCGGGATCTCGCGGGCCGACCAATCGCGCATTTTTCAGGCGTTCGAGCGGCTGACGACCGCGAATCGCGTGGGCGGTCTCGGGCTCGGCCTCTACATCGGACGCCAGATCGCGGTCGCGCACGGCGGATCGCTGTCGGTGGACAGCGCGCTCGGGCGGGGCAGCACCTTCACACTCGAGCTGCCGCTGCAGGCGCCGGCGTCGGGCGCTACTTTCCCGACGCCGCCAGCGTCTTGAGCTGCGTCGTGGCCGATTCGACCCATCGCTGCTCGCTCGGGCGTTTCTCCAGCGACAGATAGGTCTCGTAGGCGCGGCGCGCCTCGGCCGCACGGCCCAGGTGCTGCAACGAGCGCCCCATGCCGTAATAGGGGTCGGGATCTTCCGGTCTCAGCTTGATGTAATGGTCGTAGGCGTCGACGGCGGCGGCATACTGACTGCGCGAGCGCAGCGCGAACGCCAGATCGTACCAGGCGAGGGCATAGTTCGGGTTCTTGTCGACGGTTGCGCGCAGCACCGTGATCGCTTCTTCGTCGCGGCGAACCTTGAGCAGCAGCTCGGCCAGCGCGGTGCGCGCGGCCCAGTGGCGCGGGTCGGCGGCAAACGCCTGCTTGAACCGGAGGATCGCCTCCTCGACGTGGCCGCGATCGCGCATCGTCTGCGCCTCGACGTAGGCGGCGTTTCCGGGCGAGACCGGCGCCGGCCTCCGCGCGGCCGCGTCGGCCGCTCCGCCCGCGCCGGGCGTCGCGGCGCCTGGCGGTGGTCCGGTGAGATCGGCGATCACAGCGGCCGCGTGGTCCGCGTAGCGCTTGGAGCCCGGC
>DATFXS010000815.1:0-2520 GCA_035315605.1 Polyangia bacterium | reverse complement strand
GTCGGCGTCAGCTACCAGCCGCGGCCCTCCGTGGGCGGCTACGCCGGTTACAGCGAATCGATGCGCGTGCCGACGCCGCTCGAGCTGACCTGCGCCAGCGCGACCGATCCGTGCCGGCTGCCGAACGGATTCATCTCAGATCCGGCGCTGGCGCCGGTCGTCGCGCGCACATTCGAGGCCGGCGCGCGCGGACGCTGGAAGCGGGAACGGACGACCCTGGATTACGTCGCCGCCGCGTTCCGGACCACGAACGTGAACGACATCCTGTTCATCAGCTCGGGCGCCGTCGCCAACCGCGGTTTCTTCGCCAACGTCGGCGACACGCGCCGCCAGGGGATCGAGGCGAGCCTGCAGGGCCGACGCCGCCTGGGCGAATCCGGCAACGCGCGCATCGAGTGGGTTTTTCACTACACGTACCTGGACGCGCGCTTCGAGACGGCGTTCAGCGAGCCGTCCGCGGTGCACCCGGCCGCGATCGGCGGTGTGCTGGACGTGCCGGCGGGCGCGCGCATCCCGAGCGTGCCGGCGCACAACGGCAAGGCGGTCGTCACCTGGTTCGGCGGGCGCGGCGTTTCAGTCGGGCTGGATGCGATCGTGAACAGCGGGCAGATCTACCGCGGCGACGAGGCGAACCTGCTTCCCGAGGTGCCGGGATATTTTCTGCTGAACCTGCGCGCCGCCTGGCAGCTGGCGCGCCCGCTGTCGGTGTTTGCGATCGTCAGCAACGTGTTCGACGCCCACTACGCGACGTTCGGCGCGCTCGGCGACCCGACGCCGGTCTTTCCGATGTACACCGATCCACGCTTCGTCGGCCCCGGCGCGCCGCGCGCCGCCTGGCTCGGCGTCGACGTGAATTACTAGGCTCACAATCACTTTGCGTGAACGTAGTCGTAGTCGTGGACGTGGACGTAGTCGTAGACGCTGACGCTGACGTAGTCGTGTGCATGGACGTCAACGCACACGACAGCGACTACGACAGCGTGTACGACTACGTACACGTACACGTCCACGTCCAGGTCCACGGGTCAATCGAAGTAGAGGGTCGCCAGGAAACGCAGGGTCAGTGGGTAGGCAGGCGTGTAGTCGACGTCCTGGCAGCCGTAGAAGCGGCCGCTGGTCGTGCTGCCGTCGGGCGCGGGCGCGAGGCGGCCGGGGCCGCAGCTGAATCCGGCGGGGACGGGCGCGCCGACCGCCGGCTCGGTGGCGAGGCGGCTGGTGGTCGCGAACTGCGCCGATCGGTAGACGACGTTCAGCAGGTTCTCGATCCCGAACGCGACGTCGAACCAGCGGTGGCGATAGCCGACCTGCAGGTCGACCTCGGTGAACCCCGGCGCGACCAGCACGCCGTCGTCGGACGCGGGCCGGTCGCCGATGCCGAAGAAACGGAGGCCCGCGCGCGCGACGCCGGGGCCGATCGCGTGGCGCGCCGACAGACCGCCGGCCCAGGTCCACTTCGGCGCCAGCGCCAGGCCGCCGCCGTTCGTGTCACCGAGGGTGAAGCGCGATCGGGTGAACGTCACATCCAGATCCGCCGCCAGCCAGCGCGCGATCTCGTAGCGCGTCTCCAGCTCGATGCCGTCGCGGTGGGTCGGCGGGCCCGCCGCGGTCGTCCCCTCGTCGCCGACCCAGACCGTCTCGCTGTCGAGGTCCAGCTGCCACAGCGCCGCCGCCAGATCCCAGCGCCCGAACAGGCGGGCGCGCGCGCCGATCTCCTCGCCCACCGCGCGGGTCAGCGGCGTCACGGGCGGCTGCGAGAACGCACCGCGGACGTCGTTGGAGTGAAAACCGTGGCCATAGTCGAGGTAGACGTCCAGCTGCGCGGCGGGACGGTCGAACGGCGTGACGATCAGGCTCGCCTTGGGACTGAGCTGATGGGCCGCGCCGACGCCGCTGGTGGGCGCGGTCGGATCGGGCGCCGCCAGCTTGTTGTCGACGGCGAACGAGATCAGATCGGCCCGCCCGCCCGCGTTCAGGCGGAGCCAGCCGACCGGTGAGATCTCCTCGTTGAAGTAAGCGCCGATCAGCGTCTCGTGCATGTCGTCGCTGCGCACGGCCTGCAGCTGCTGCCGGTGCGCCGTGTACCAGAGCTCGCCGTGGATGTCGTCGCTGCGCGCGTCGGCGCCGATGACCGTGTCCAGCGTGACCGGCCCCAGCTGGTGCACGACCCGGTAGGAGACCTTGCCGCCGTAGAAGACGCGGCGGTCGACCTGTTCGATCTCGTCGCCGTTGATGGGATCGCGCAGGTACAGCGTGAAGTTGGAGTAGAGGTTGAAGCGGTACGTCCCGGCGTACGCCAGCGCGTCGAGCTGACTCGACGCCGTCGGCCACAGACGGTAAAGCGCGAACGCCTGGTGGCGGGCGGTGTTGCCGCCCTCGTCGGGGTCGATGGAACCGAAGCGGGGCACCTGCGCCGACTGTACGGCGCGGTCAGGAATCTGGCCCGACCCGAACCAGTTGCCGGCGTAGCTCATCTCCGCGAGGCTGAGCGTCCAGGTCGGCTTCACGAACGTCAGCTTGTTG
>DATFXS010000814.1:0-5439 GCA_035315605.1 Polyangia bacterium | reverse complement strand
GGGGGACCAGCACGAACTGCGCGCTGCCCGCGAAGCCCCAGTTGCGCTGCTGACTCTGGTCGCCCTCGACGTGCGCGGTCAGCCGCTGGTACTCGAACGCCGCCTTCAGCTTGAGCCAGCCGATATCGTAGATCGCCGCGGGCCGGCCGCCGAGCTCGTTGTAGCTGCCGACGCCGCCGTACTGCGTGAGCAGCTCGAAGCGGAGATAGCGCTGCGGGTAGATGTGCAGCGCGACGTTGCCGGCGCGGCCCGGGCGGTCGAACAGGTACGTGGCGCCGTAGATGTCGGGCGGCTGGTTGGTGCCGTCGAACGCGCCCAGCCGCTCCTGCGTGTTGAGGTCCAGGCCCATGCCGCGGTGATAGATCTCGAAGGCCTCGAAGCGGCCGAACATGAGATCCCAGAACCGCCACTCGCCGATGCGGACCCAGACGTCGTCCGCGTCGACGATTCCCGGTTGCGGCTGCGTCTGGGACTGATCCTTGTTGGCGACGATCTCGGCCTGCGCCTGGACGAAGAACGCGCCGTCCGAATACGTCGGCGTCACGCGCAGCAGGATCCGCCCCTGCTGCAGGTAGTCGCGCGAGTAGACCGGCTTCGAGGGCTGCTCGCCGATCCGGAGCCGCTGGTACGACTCGTCGACCCACCCGTAGCCGGAGACGCCGATGCCGGTGCGCGCGTAGTACGGCCACTGCGCGCCGTGGAACGTCATCCAGAGCGAGCCGCCGTACAGGCCGCGCGTGTACTCCTCCGGGTAGGCGGACGGCGGCAGGCGCTCGACGGGACCGGGCCCGCCGCCTTCCGAGGCGGGCGCCGCGGGCGGCGGCGATGCGGACGCGGCGGCTGCGATCGGTGACGGCGGCGCGGGCGGCGGCGGAGGTGGAGGCGGTGGAGGCGGCGGGACGGGCGCGGGGACGGCCTCGACGGCCGCGGGCGGAGCGGCGGCGGACGGCGGCGGAATCGGCGCCCCGTCCGGCGCCGCGGTCGTGGACGGTGCGGGCGGCGGAACGGGCGCCGCGTTGCCCTGCGCCCGGGCGCTCGCCGCGGCCGCACCGATCGCCAGCGCCGCGAAGTACGTCGTGAGCTTGACGGTCTTCATCCGGGTCAGTTGGCGTTCACGTGAAAGGTGTCGGTCAGCGCGCAATCGGCGCCGGCGCCGCCCGGACAGAGGACCGGTGTCGTCGCCAGCGCGTCGTTCGCGGCGGCCGCGCTCGGCGCGACGATCACGCGCACGTCGCCGCTCTCGATCAGCGACTTGTTCATGTCCGAGTCCCAGTACTTGAGGTCCTTCACGCGCAGGGGCAGCGTGATCCGCTTGGCGTGCCCGTCGGCCGCGCTCGGATCGGCCGGGTTGCGGGCCGCCAGGCTGACGCGCTTGTAGGCCTTCAGCTCCTTGAGCGGCCGGCGCGGCGAGCTGGTGTGCCCGTACGACACGAACAGGTAGACGATCTCGTCGCCCGCGCGCGCGCTGGTGTTGGTGACGTCGACCGTGACGTTGACGACCCCGCTCTGGCTGACGTCGCTGCACGGCACCTGCAGGTTCGAGTACTGGAACGCCGCGTACGACAGGCCATACCCGAAGCTCATCGGACGCGCGCCCGCCGCCGCCGTTCGCAGCAACTGCTTCGTCGGGTTCTGGTCGTACCAGCGATAGCCGATCGAGTAGTCCATCACCGTCGTGCCGCTGATGCTGGCGAACTCGGGCAGGTCGTTCTCGGTCGCGGCCCAGGAGATCGGCAGCTTGCCCCAGTTGTTCGCGTCGCCGAACAGAAGCTTGCCCAGCGCGCGCCCGCCCATCTGCCCCGGATACCAGGCCATGACGACGGCCGGCACGTTCGCCAGCCATGGCATCTTGATGATGCTCCCGGCCTCGAGCACGACCACCATCGGCTTGCCCATCGCCGCCACCGCGGCGATGAGCCCGTCCTGCACGCCTTGATTCCGCTTCGGATCGAGGCCCAGGTTGACCGTGGAGATGGGCGCGCCCGGCGGGCGGGTCGTGCGATCGCCCGCGCCCGTGTATTCCTCGCCCTCGTCTTCGGGCGTGAGGCCCGCGATCACGACGACGAAGTCAGCCGCCGCCGCCGCGGACGCCGCGTTCGATTTCATCACCATGATGCCGGCCCCGGCCGCGTCGACGATGCCGTCGTACGGGCTGCGCGCCTTGGCGGGATCGTGGTAGACGCGGCTGGATCCCAGGTCGCCCGTGCGGACGTTGATCGGGAAGTCGAGGGGGCAGTTGCTCGAGCAGCCGGTCTGATCCTGCGACGACTGGATCGTGTAGCTGACGTTGGCGCCGATGACGGCGATCGTGTGCACGGTCGCCCGGTTGATCGGCAGCGTGTTGTTGTCGTTCTTCAAGAGCACCATCGATTCGCGCGCCGCGAGCTCCGCCAGATCGACGTGGGAGAGGCCGATCGCGGGATCCACCATGTCGTTCTTCGTGATCTCCGCGGTGGCCGTGTCGTAGACGGTGAACGGCGCCCGGCAGCCGAGATCGCCGGACAGCGAATCGACGCGGAAGCGCATCTTCTGTTCCAGGATGCGCGCCGTCGACCGCGTCAGGTCCGACGACACCAGCGATCCGTCCGCGACGGCCGTCGTCAGCGTCGAGTAGTTGTATCGCCAGGGCAGCTCCATATCGAGCCCGGCGTGCACCGCCTGGACCGCGGTCGCCTCCAGCACGCTCGGCATCGTCGACAGGTTGGCGCCGTTGGGCATCGCCCACCAATCGGACAGAACGAACCCCTGGAAACCGTAGTCCGTCTTCAACAGATCGGTCAGGAGGTGGCTGTTCTGCGTGCACTTGGTCCCGTCGAGCAGGTTGTACGCCGCCATCACCGCGGCCGCCCCGCCCTCCTCGGTCACCATCTCGAAGTGACGCGTGTAGATCTCGCGCAGCGTCTGCTCGTCCATCATCGCGTTGGCGCTCTGGCGCCCGTTCTCGATGTTGTTGGCCGCGTAGTGCTTGGGGCAAGTCGCGACGTAGCGCTGCACGCCGGTGACGAAGGCGCTGCCGAGGCGCCCGAGCAGGAACGGCTCCTCGCCGTACGTCTCCTGGGCGCGGCCCCAGGCCGGGTGGCGAAGGATGTTGATGGTCGGGGCCAGCATCATCGTGTGGCGCGACGACAGCATCTCGTCGCCGATCGCCTGACCGATGTGGAATTCGAGATCGTCGTCGAACGCGGCGCCGCGCGCCATCGCGACCGGGAACGACGTCGAGTAGTCGTGCAGGCCGTCGCCGTTCGCGTTCAGGTTCACGCCGCGCGGTCCGTCGCGGAACTTGAACCCCTTGATGCCGCGGGCGCTGTTGTCCTCCTGCTCGAACACGTTGAAGTTGCCGGTGCCGGACTGGGGCAGGCCGCTCATCTGCTGCTGCTTCTCGACGTCCGACAGGCTGGCAGCGAGCGTCATCGCCCGATCGTGGATGGCCGGGTCGGGCGTGTAGCCGGCGGTGTAAGGCAGCGGGTCCGCGGTCGCGGCGCCGCACGAGACCTTCGTTCCCGCGCCGCCGGTGCCGCCCGTTCCCGCCCCGCCTGCGCCGGCCGATCCGACGATCGTCACCTCGTTGCCGGCGCCGCCCAGGCCGGGACCGCGCGCGACGATGCCGTCGTCGGCGCAGCCGCCGCCGCTGCCGCCGCCCCCCGAACCGCCCTGCGCGCCGCTCAACATGCGGCGCCGCTCGACGCAGCCGGGACCGAAGGCGGAACCGGCCAGCACGGCGCACAGGCCGCTGGCGAGCAAGAGGCGAGCTGCAGCTTTCAAGCGGACTAGGAACTACACCGGAACGGCCCCGCGGAGCCAGAATTAGTTAACATCTCTTCCGCGGGCGAGATCAGGGGTTTGTCTGGGGGCTGACCGGCTCGGGCGCGCCGACCGTCGACGGCACACCAGGCATGCCGCCGTCGCCGAACAGCATCGGACCGACGCCGGCCGCGCGCCGGCGGGCGATGTCCGCCAGCGCCGCCCGGGCCCGGTTCGCACGCGCCTTGTCGTCCGGCGCCGCCGCCCAGCGCGACAGCAGCTTCTCGGCGGCGTCGCGCACCTCGGCCGTGATGTCGAAGAGCGCGACGTGGCGAAGAATCGGAACCGCCTCGCTGTCGCCGATCTTGTCGAGCACCGTGATCAGATGAAGCCGGCCCGGCGGCGCCGAGGTGTGCAACGCCGTTTCGATCTGGGGGATGGCGGCCCGGCGGTAGCGCGCCAGCCGCAGCGTCGCGGGCGGGACCAGATCGTCGTCGCGGCGGACCAGGATATTGATCTCGTCGCCGATGTCCCGGTGCGAGCCCTCCTCGCAGGCGCCGGCCGCCAGAAGGAGAAACGCCGCGACAATCCGTACCCCTCTCCCTAACCCTCTCCCCGCTTCGCGGGGCGAGGGGATCGGATTCACGAGACCGCGGCGCACGGTTCCTCGGCCTCGACGCGGCGGCCGTCGCGACGGCTGTTGCGCGCGACCGACTTGGCGACCGGATCGGCCGGCGTCGTCGCCAGCGCGCCGTCACCGGCGCCGGCGCCGGCGGCCGCCTGCAGCCCGTCGAAGAACGCCTCGCCCATCTCCAGCAGCGCGGCCGGATCGCCGACGGTCGAGGCGCGCTGGCGCAACGCCGAGCCCGCGTGGAGGCCGCGCGAATACCAGGCCAGCGTCTTGCGCAGCTCGTGCTTGCGCATCTTCTCAGGGCTGTGCTCGACGACCAGCGCGGCGTGCCGCCGCCAGACCAGCTGCCGCTCGGCCAGCGACGGCGGACCCGGATCGGCGAGGCCCTGCTCCAGCGCCACGAGCGTCCGGAAAAACCACGGGTTGCCCATGGCGCCGCGCCCGATCATGACCGCATCGCAACCGGTCTCGCGCCGCATCCGTTCGTAGGCCGCGACGTCCTTCACGTCGCCGTTGCCGACGACCGGAATCTCGCGCGGCAGCGCCTCCCGGACGGCCGCGATCGGCTCCAGGCGCGCCGCCCCGGAGAACCCTTGCGCCCGCGTCCGCCCGTGGACGGTGATCATCGCCGCCCCGGCGTCGCACAGGGCGCGCGCGAACTCGGCCGCGTTGAGGCTGCTGTCGTCCCAGCCCGCGCGGTGCTTGACCGTCACCGGGATCGCGGCGGGCACCGCGCGCCGCACGGCCGCGACCAGCTCGGCCGCCAGCGCCGGCTCGCGCATCAGCGCCGAACCGCAGGCGCCGGCGGTCACCTTCTTGGCCGGGCAGCCCATGTTGATGTCGACGATCGCCGCGCCCACGTCGGCGGCCATGCCGGCGGCGCGCGCCAGCGCGTCGGGCTCGCGCCCGAAGATCTGCACCGCGAACCGGCGCCCCCCCAAGCTCGGCCACATGCGGCCCAGCGCCTTCACCGCCCCCCGGGTCAGCGCCTCGGCCGACAGGAATTCGGTGAAGGTCAGCGCGGCGCCCAGCTCTTCGCACACGGTGCGAAAAGGTAGATCGGTGAC
>DATFXS010000813.1:0-2211 GCA_035315605.1 Polyangia bacterium | reverse complement strand
GCCGGGCTCGCGCGGCGCATCGAGCGGACCGACGCCCAGATCGTCGAGGCCTGGCGGGCGGCGTCGGCGGGCAAGGGAGCGCCGGGGCGGGTGGGGCTGCTGGCGCTGCTCGGGGGGACGTCGTGACCGACCCGGACCTGCGCCGTCACGCCGAGCGGTTGCTGGCGGCGCACGCGCTCGCCGACGCCGATCCGGCGCCGCTGGCCGGCCTCCTGGCCCGATCGGGCGAGCGCCGCCTCGCGACGGGACAGCCGCTGTTCCAGGAGGGCGACGCCGCGGGCGAGCTGACCTTCCTGCTCGAGGGACGCGTGTCGGTCCTCAAGAAGGATCCGGCGGGCAACGATCGTCAGATCGGTTCCTGGTTCGCGCCCGCGCTGGTGGGCGGGCTGGCGGCGGTCGAGGGGGCACGCCGGTCGGCGTCGTGCGTCGCGGGCGCTCCGTCGATCGTCGCCACGTTGCCAGCCGCGGACGTACGCGGGGTGCTGGCCGACCCCGGCCCGGTGGGCGCGCAGCTGCGCTTCATCCTGCTCGCGGCGTTCACGGAGGCGCTGTCGAACACGACGCAACATCTGCGCGAGCTGCTGGCCGAATCACAGGCGGCGCCGTCGCCCGACATCGATCGCCTGCTGGCCCTCCTGCACGGGGCCAAGCGCTAGGCTCGCGCGCATGGCCTGGGTGAAGATCCCGAAGGAGAACCATCCGCTGTTTCGCGACTGTCTGCCGCGCGATCCCCGCGTATCGACGGTCAACATGTTCGGCGGCGTGGCCGCGAAGGTGAACGGGCAGATGTTCGCCGGGCTGTTCGCGCGCGGCGCGGTCGTCAAGCTGTCCGAGTCGGATCAGCGGGCGGCGCTGGCGATCGACGGCGCGAGCATGTTCGACCCGATGGGCAACGGACGCATCATGCGCGACACGGTCTTTCTTCCCGAATCGGTGCTGGAACAGCCCGACGAGCTGCGGACGTGGATGCGCAAGGCGCTCGCCCACACCGCCGATCTTCCAGCGAAGAAGGCGGCGAAGGCGAAGCCGGCGGCGGCGAATGCGAAGCCGGCGGCGAAGCGCCGGCGCTGACCGCTACCGCTTCGGCGGCTGCGGCATGTTCTTCATCGCCTCTTCGCCGCGCTTCTGCATCTCTTCCGGCGAGACGTCCTCTTTGTGCGTGGCGACGCCCCAGCGGTTGCCCCACTTGTCGGACAGGACGCCCCAGCGATCGCCCCAGAACTGATCGACCAGCGGCTGCTCGACCTTCGCGCCGGCGGCGAGCGCGCGCGCCCAGATCGCGTCCGCGTCGGGGACGTAGAGGTGGATCGATGACTGGGTGGGCGGGTTCATCATCGCGTCGCTCACCATCACCAGCGAATCGCCGATCTTGATCTCGGAGTGCATGATCTTCCCGTCGGGGCCCGGCATCCGGAAGCGCTCCTCGGCGCCGAACGCCTTCTTGTAGAACGCGAGCGCCTCGTTCGCCCCGTCGACGTTCAGAAACGGCGTGACCGTGTGATACCCCTCGGGAACCGGCTTCACCTGTGCCATCGCGCACCTCCTCGTAGGCGCCGTCATATCCGCGACCCGGTCGCAGGGCAACCGGATTTCGTGTGACAACCGCCCCGCTTGGGTACAATCCCGCTCTCGATGGGAGAGCGAACCCGCTCCGACGCGCTGGTGTTCTTCGGCGCCACCGGAGATCTCGCTTACAAGAAGATCTTCCCGGCGCTGCAGGCGATGGCGCGGCGCGGGCGACTGGACTTCCCCGTGGTCGGCGTGGCCAAGTCGGGATGGCGGCTGCCCGACCTGATCGAACGCGCCCGGAGCAGCCTCGCGGAGTACGGCGGCGGCGTCAACGAGGACGCGTTCAAGCTGCTGACCGATCGGCTCCGGTACGTCGACGGCGACTACGCCGACGAGACGACGTTCACGCAGCTGCGCGCCGCGCTGGGCGCAGCGCGACACCCGACGCACTACTTCGCGATTCCGCCCAGCATGTTTCCGACGGTGATCGAACAGCTGCGGAAGGCCGGGCTGACCGAGGGCGCGCGGGTGGTGGTCGAGAAGCCGTTCGGACGCGATCTCGCCTCGGCGCGCGCGCTGAACGAGGTCCTCCACCGCGCGCTGCCCGAGGAGAGCATCTTCCGCATCGATCACTACCTGGGGAAGGAGGCGGTGCAGAACATCCTCTACTTCCGGTTCGCGAACGAGTTCCTCGAGCCGATC
>DATFXS010000812.1:0-15042 GCA_035315605.1 Polyangia bacterium | reverse complement strand
GACGACATCGCCGTCGACTCGCGGCCGCACGTGGGATCCAACCGCCTGCCCAAGGTGCTGACCGCGCTGCGCGCGCGCATCTCGGAGCTGGGCGGCACCTACCGCTTCGAGTGCGAGGCCACCGGCCTGCGCGTGGAGCGGGGCGCCGTGCGCGGCGTGCGGCTGGCCAGCGGAGAGGAGATCCCCGCCGACGTCGTGGTGCTGGCCGTCGGTCATTCCGCGCGTCCGGTGTACGCGTGGGCCGCGGCGGACGGCATCGCCATCGAACGCAAGCCGTTCGCGCTCGGCGTCCGGATCGAACACCCGCAGCGGCTGATCGACGAGATCCAGTACGGCGACGCCGCCGGGCATCCGAAGCTGCCGCCCGCGTTCTACGAGCTGACCGGCACCGGCGCCGACCGCGGCGTCTACAGCTTCTGCATGTGCCCGGGCGGCTGGATCGTTCCGGCGGCGACCGAGGCCGACGGCGTGGTCGTCAACGGCATGAGCCTGTCGCGCCGCGATTCGCCGTTCGCGAACGCGGGGCTGGTCGTCACGATCGCCGCCGACGATTTCGGGCCGGCGGCGGCGGGACCGCTCGCGGGCGTCGAGCTGCAGCGGAAGGTCGAGCAGGCCGCGTTCCGCGCCGGCGGCGGGCGGTTTCGCGCGCCCGCGCAGCGGCTGGGCGATTTCCTCGACGGCCGCCCGAGCAGCGAGGTCGCCGAAACCAGCTATCGTCCCGGGCTGGCACCCGGCGACCTCGCGCAGGTGCTGCCCGGCTTCGTGGCGCAGGCCCTGCGCGCGGGGCTTCGTCAGATCGGCGCGCGCCTGCCCGGATTCCTGCTGCCCGACGCGGTGCTGGTCGCGGCCGAGACGCGCACCAGCGCGCCGGTCCGCCTGCTGCGCGACGCCCGGACCTTGATGTCGCCGTCGCTGGAGGGCCTCTATCCGTGCGGCGAGGGAGCCGGCCACGCGGGCGGGATCGTCAGCGCGGCCCTCGACGGCACGCGCGTCGCCTCTCAGGTGCTGGCTGCTGGCTGAACGACGGGCCCGCGGCTAGACCGAAACCGGCACGCTCGGCTCGCCGGGTCCGATCTCGGTCAGCACCTGCCGGAGCCACTTGCGCTGCTCGTCGGTGATCACCTCGAAGCGGACGCCGGCCGCGCAGCGCTGGTCCTGGCTCGGACGCACCCAGGCGACGTGTCCCTTGACCCACAGTGGCGGCGTATCCGTCTCGACGTCGTCGAGCACCAGGAACAGGCCGAGCGTGACCTCCTCGCCTTCCACGACGAGGCGGTCGCAATTGAGTCCGGCGCCGCCCTCGGAGAGATCGCGCGTGGTGGCGGTGAACGTCGCGCGCGCCGTTCGGATCTCCGCGGACATGCGCAGATCGCGACGCTCGTGCTGGCGACGGGGTGCGGCTGGATCGGGTGGTCTGGGCGACATTGATTACGCTGCGAACGGATCGTCCGGATCGGCGGCGCGCGGTTCATCCTCGGCGGAGAAAAGATCGCCGGGCGCCAGTGTGCCGTCGAGGAACCCGACGAACATGTCCAGATAACGCTCGCGCTCGCTGTCCATCTTCACGTACTTCACGCCGATCTGGTACGACCCGAAAAGGGCGGTGCACCAGGCAACCCGGCCGTCCATCTGCAGCGGCTCGGTCGACCCGGCGTCGCCGAACGTCAGCACCATCTCGAGGCTGATCTCCGTGTCCTCGGCGATCGGCTGGTCGGCGATCAGGCAGAGGCCGGCGCGCGACAGGTCCCGCGTTCGCGCCGCCAGCTTCACATCCGCCACCGAGACGGCGACCTGGAGGTCGACGCTGACGCGGGGGTGCTGCCGGCGCTTGGGGTACTCCTTTGTCATGGGTCGCCTGCCGCCGCCTCGCCACGGCCGCGGCGAGAGAGCCGACTGAACGCGCCGCCCGTCAGCGCGTCGAGCTCGGCTTCGATTTCATCCACGCGCAACTCGAGCGCCATGCCTGACAGCGGCACGCCCCCAGGTGGCATAACTATCGCATCGGCAGCGAGTAGCTCCGCCTTGAGTCGGCGTCGTTCGAAGTAGAGGCGTATCACCAGCGACTCGATCTCCCGGCGGGCGTCGGCCGTCCGCAGGGCTTGGAACTGAGCGCCCAACTCATCGGGATTGAATGCGATCCTGGAGAGATCCCAGATGGCTCTCAACTCGTAACGCACGTCGTTATTGCTGTCAATTCCGACCGGCGCCAGGGGCGTCCCCGCCGATGATCCGAGGTCCACCGATTCGGCGCGATTGAACCGGCGGTCCACCCGCGCCCGGACCTCGGGGAGCCAGCCGGCGAAGCGGGCGCGGCTGACCAGCGACCGGGCCCGATCGGGCTCCACCAGCGCGAGCGCGCTGGCGGCGGCACGGAGCGCGTCGACGGGCGGATCGGCCGCGGCCAGCGCGCGGAGCAGGGTGGGGTCGACGCGGCGGTCGCGCCCGCGCCGGCCCGAGCGGAGGGCATCGTCGCCCCGGCGTCCGGCCGGCTCGGACGGGGCGCCGGGCTCGCGCGGGGGCAGCTCGGGTAGCGGCGCCTCGGGTTGCGCAATCAACAGGGCCAGCAGGCCGAGACAATGGGGATCGATCATCGGAGCGCCTCTCTCTCTTGTCGGATCGCGCGCAGGCGCGCGTTGCGGGACGGATCGTCGTCGGTCGGAATCGAAAGTCGTTGCTCCTCGTCCGCGAGCGCGGCGTCGCGCCGCACCAGCTCCGCCGCCAGCTGCCCGCGGTCCGCGCCGGCCACCGCCGCGCGGCCGAAGCGAAAGCCGAGCAGCAAGACGACTGACCAGCCGTCGCGCAACGGCGTTCGCTGCTCCACGAACACGACCGTCAGCTGCGGCCACGGAAACAGGGGGCTCGCCAGGCGATCCGTGGCGAGGGGCGGAAGCGGCGGCAGCGCCGGAGGGCCAGGCCAGAACGCCGGAGAGGGCGCGCGGACGTCGTCCAGCGGCACGACGCGGTCGCCGACGGCGACCCAGATCTGGCCGGCCAGCTGCGCGGCGTCGCCCGCCAATCGGTCGCCGGGCACGCCCTCCTCGCGCCAGGCCGCGCCGTCGGGCGACGTGTAGAGTCCGCCGCCGGCGCCGATGAACCGCGCGTGGGCGGCATCGCCGCAGGACACGGTACGGACGGGCGGCCGATCGCCGGCGCGCCCCGCCGGCGCGTCGCCCTGCCAGGTCCAGACGCCGTCGCCGGTCAGCGCCAGCGCGGTCCCCCCGCAGACGGCGAGCGCGTCGCTGCCGCGATCGAGGACGGACCAGACGACGCCGAACGGGCCGATCTCGACGACGTCGTCGGCGCTGGCGACCAGCGTGTGCTCGGCGTCGATGATCGCGAGCGCGCGCGGTCGCGCCGCCAGGCCGGCCACCACGCGCAGCGCACCGTCGCCGTCGGAGCGCCAGAGCAGGTCCTCCGTCGCGGCCGCCACCCCACCGTTGCCGGCGGCCACCGCGACGGCGTCGCGGCCGGGCAGGGCGAATCGCCGGCACGCGCCGTCGCGCCCGCGATAGATGCCGGCCGACGTCGCGATCCAGACGTCGTCCCGGTCGGGCGACGCCGCGATCGCGCGCGCCACCACGCCCGGCTGGTCCGGCGTGCGCCGCCGGCGCCGCGGCGCCAGCCCTTCGTCCTCGAGCACGTCCTCCGCCTCGTCGCTGTCGGGGTCGTCGTCCGGCAGGCCGGCCAGGCGCAGCGCCTCGTCGGCGTCGACGGCGGGCGCGGCGGACGGGTGGGGTCGTTCGGGCGGCGGTGCCTCGAACCGCGGACAGCCGCCCATCTCGCGCCCGGCGGCGTCGAACGCCACGACCCGATTGGCGCGCAGGGCGTAGAGGCGGCTGGCGCCGGCGGCGAGCCCGGTGATTCGCTCCGCCGTCGCCGCGTGCAGCGGTCGCGCGCCGCCGATCGCCAGCGCCGCCCCGAGCAAGGCGCTCGGCAGGCGTCGAATGCATCGGACTGGCGCGGGTTGCATGCGCGGCGATACAGCAACCGATGTGCCGGCGCGCGGCGGGCGTTTGCCCGCAGGCGTGTCCCTGGGTTGGTCGCGGCGCAGCCGCCTGCCGGACGCGCCCGCCGGAAATCGTCCCTTCCGGTGTGTTATAGGAACGCGCGATGCCTGCGACGGTTCTGGACGGAAAGGCGCTGGCGGCGCGCATCCGCGCGGAGCTCCAGCTCGAAACCGAGCGTCTGGCGGCCGCGGGGATCACGCCCGGCCTGGCCGTCGTCCTGGTCGGGGAAGATCCCGCGTCGCAGATCTACGTCCGCAACAAGACCACGGCCTGCGCGCAGGCCGGCATCAAGACCTTCGATCACCGGCTGCCGGCGACGACGTCGACCGACGAGCTCCTGCGGCTGGTCGCGACCCTGAACGCCGACGCGCGCGTCGACGGCATCTTGATCCAGCTGCCGCTGCCGTCCGGGATCGACGCGCGGCGCGTGCTGTTCTCGGTGGATCCGCGCAAGGACGTGGACGGCATTCACCCTGAGAACGTCGGGCGCCTCCTGATGGGCGAGCCGCGCTTCGTCGCTTGCACGCCGTTCGGCGTGATGAAGCTGATCGAAGAGGCGCAGCTGCCGCTGGCGGGCGCGCAGGCCGTCGTGGTCGGCCGCTCGAACATGGTCGGCAAGCCGATGGCGGCGCTGCTGCTCGCCGCCGACGCGACCGTCACCGTCTGCCATTCGAAGACGCGCGATCTGGCGGCGACGGTCGGGCGCGCGGACCTGCTGGTCGCCGCCGTCGGCCGTCCGGAGATGGTCCGCGGCGACTGGATCAAACCGGGCGCGGTCGTCATCGACGTCGGGATCAACCGGACGCCCGAGGGCAAGCTGCTCGGCGACGTCGAATTCGCCGCCGCCGCCGCTCGCGCCGCCGCCATCACGCCCGTCCCGGGCGGCGTCGGGCCGATGACGATCGCGATGCTGCTCGCGAACACGGTGACGGCGGCAAAGCTGCGCGCCGCTAGCTGATCTTCACGCCGGTCGGCTTCGCTAAACACCGCAGCGCCGCCGCCTCCAGGTCCGCGAAGGCGGGCGGGTTCGCCAGCGCCTCGTCGAACCCGAGCGACGCGGCCCGCGCGCGGTCGCGTTCCAACTGTGCGACGGCGAGCACGGGCGCCGAGCCGGCCTCCGGGTGCTGGCGCAAGTGAGCGTACAGCTCGTAGCCGGCCGGTCCCGCCGAATCCAGATCGATGACGGTCAGATCGACGTTGGGCAGCGCGCCCGGCTCCGCCAGCTTGCTCTCGGCCACCTCGATGACGCTGCAGCTGATGATCGATCGCAGGTAGCGGATCAAGAGCGCGCGCGGCGCCGCCTGCGACGCGGCGACCAGCGCCTTGATGCCGTGGAACTCGAACGCGAGCTTGTCGATGGCGGCGCCAATCCGCTCGGCGGAAGCGGCCAGCGTGATGCCCATCCCCGCCGGCTGCCCGGGTCCTTGCGCTTGATCGCGCGACCAGGCCACCACGCCCGCCATGTTGATCGTCGTCGACGGCGCTACCAGGCGGATCGCCAGCGGCGTCCCGACGCCGAACGGCGACGGCGTCTCGATTGGCAGCTGGCCCTTCACGAGATGGGTCGAGTACGCGACCAGCAAAGCCGCCTCGGATCGATACGTCAGCTCGACGCCCAGCGGCGGCCGCACGGGCGGCGTCGGATCCCATGTCGGCTCGCGCGGCTCGGTCGGCCACCCGTTCCCGCTGCCGTTCGTCCGCTCATTCGCCATTTCCCTTATCTCGGCGAAACGATGCGTTCTATCAAGGCGTCCAGCTGGTCGAGCGACTGGTAGTGGATGGCGACGTGGCCGCGTCCGGGACCGGCCTCGTTCACGTCCACCCGCGTACCGAGCGCCCGCGCGAGCCGCATGCCCAGATCGCGGGCGTTGGGGGAGGGGCGCATCTTCGCGCTGCCCGGACGGGCGGCGGCGCCGCCGCCGTCGGGCCGGTCGCGCCGCACCAGGTCCTCGACCTTGCGCACCGAAAGGTCCTGCGCGACCGTGCGGCGCGCGAGCTTCTCCATCGCCGCCGGCGATTCCAGGCCCAGCAGCGCGCGCGCGTGCCCCATCGACAGACGCCCGTCGGCGACCAGCGCGCGCACGCCGTCGGGCAGGCGCAAGAGCCGGAGCGCGTTGGCGACCGTGCTCCGTTCCTTGCCGACACGATCGGCCAGCTTCTCCTGCGTGTAACCGAACTCCGCCACCAGGCGCTCGTAGCCGGCCGCCTCCTCGATCGGATTCAGATCCTCGCGCTGCAGGTTCTCGACCAGCGCCATCTCGAACGCCTGCGCCGGCGCGACGTCGCGGATCACCGCCGGCACCTCGTGAAGGCCGGCGCGCTGCGCCGCCCGCCAGCGCCGCTCGCCGGCGATCAGCTCGTAGCCGCCCGCCGGGCGCACGCGCACGATCAGCGGCTGGATGATCCCTTGCGTCCGGATCGACGCCGCCAGCTCTTCCAGCCGCTCGCCGTCGAAGGTCTTGCGCGGCTGCGCCATCGACGGGTGCACGTCCTCGATGGCGATGGTGCGCGTGCCGTCGCCCGCGCTGCCCGAGGCCCGCGCGATCGCCGGCCCGACCGCCAGCGACGACACCGGCGCCGGCGCGCCCGGGATCAGCGCCGCCAGACCCCGCCCCAGCGCCCGCCGCTTGGGCGCGCTCATCGAGCGCCCACCGCCGTGGATCGTTCGTCCGGCTGCCGGGCCAGGAACTCGCGCGCCAGGTCCAGGTAGCTGCGCGCCCCCTTCGACGCGACGTCGTAGAGCAGGATCGGCTTGCCGAACGACGGCGCCTCGGACAGGCGCACGTTGCGCGGCACGGTCGTCTCGTAGACCTTGCCCTCGAAGTGCTCGCGCACCTCGCTGGTCACCTGCTGGGTCAGGTTCTGGCGTGGGTCGACCATGCATAGGACGATGCCCTCGATGTCCAGCCCCGGGTTCAGCGAATCCGACACCAGACGGATGGTGCGCTGCAGGTCGGACAGTCCTTCCAGCGCGTAGTACTCGCACTGCATCGGCACCAGCACGGCGTCCGCCGCGGTCAGCGCGTTCAGCGTCAGCAGCCCCAGCGAGGGCGGGGTGTCGACGATGACGTAATCGTAGCGGGCGGCCGCCTCGCGCAGCGGCGCGTGCAGGCGGCGCTCGCGGTTGTCGATGGCGACCAGCTCGATCTCGGCGCCTGCCAGGTCGGCGTTGGCCGGGACCAGGTCGAGGTGGGGCAGCTCGGTCTTGCGGATGACGTCGCCCAGGCCGGCGCCGCCGATCAGGAGGTCGTAGACGCTGGCCTGGTCGCTGGCGCCGCGCGCGTGACCGAGCCCGGAGCTGGCGTTCCCCTGCGGGTCGACGTCGACCAGCAGCACGCGCTTCTCGGCAGCCGCCAGCGACGCGGCGAGGTTGACCGCCGTGGTGGTCTTGCCCACGCCGCCCTTCTGATTCGCTACCGCGATGACCCTACCCATGAAAGTTCCGGGCTGGTTCGTTGGTAACACGCATTGACCGACGGTCTCAACCGCGATTCCTCGATGCTCTCCCAAGTCCCCGAATTGGCGAAAAATTTGACGGCATGTGTGGCTAGGTAATATTTGAACCTACATGTCGGTTACGCCATCCGCCAAACCGAAAAGGAGGACGCCCATGGGACGTTTCACCGATCAGAGGATTTACCGCACCTTCGAGGAGTTCGAGCGTGAAGAGCTGCGCCGCGACGGTTACTTCGAGTCGGTCGACAGCATGATCGACGACATGTTCGCCGGCGAGCTCGACTTCGGCGACGGCGAGACGCGGAAGAGCCGCGCGCACGACGACGAAGAAGAGGAATAAGCGAAGCGGGGCGGGCGTGACGCGACAACGCGTCGCGCGTCCACTTGTGGTAAACCGCCCCGCATGGCGCAAAACGATTCGTCTTCTTCGCGTGGGTCCGCTTGGATCGACAAGCTCTGGCCGCTTCTGACCGGGCTCGCGATCGGCTTCCTTATCGGTAAAGAGATCGAGAGGCGGCACTGGGAGGGCGGAGGGGGCGGGAGCGAGACCGTCGCCGTGGCGGGCAAGGCGCCAGCCGGCACCAAGATGCCGGCGAAGATTTACAAGTCCGAGAGCGAGTTTCCGGAGGGCTGGACCAAGTCGGCCGATCTCGCGTCCGTCAACACGATCAGCATGACGGACCTGACGGCGGCCCAGAAGACCACGGTCATGCAGGCGCTCAACGAGCGCGACTGCGAGTGCGGCTGCGGGATGGGCAAGATCGCCGGCTGCATCAAGAAGGACCCGAACTGCCCGCGCAGCCCCAACCTGGCCCGCGCCGCCATCGACCTGGTGAAGCAGGGCAAGGGCATGGGCGAGATCCTCGCCGCGATCGACGACAAGCAGAAGCCGTCGGGCGGTTCGCCGTCGCCGAGCGCGGCCGCGCCGGCCGGCGGTTCGAAGAAGGTGATCCCCGCTGCGCACGACCTGCGCCGCGGCGCCGCCGCCACCAAGGTGACGATCGTCGAGTTCAGCGACTTCCAGTGCCCGTTCTGCAAGCGGGCCGAGCCGACGGTCAAGGGGCTGCTCGACAAGTACGGCAAGGACGTGGCGCTGGTCTGGATCAACCAGCCGTTGCCGTTCCACGACCACGCGATGGACGCGGCCACCGCGTTCCAGGCCGCCGCACGCCAGAGCCACGACAAGGCCTGGCAGCTGCACGACAAGATGTACGAGAACAACACCGCGCTCACCCGCGCTGACATCGAGAAGTACGCGAACGAGGTCCAGCTGAACGTCGCCAAGTTCAAGAAGGACTGGGACGACCCCAAGATCAAGGACGAGGTCGCGCAGGATCAGAAGGTCGCGACCGCGGCCGGCGCCAACGGCACGCCGACGTTCCTGATCAACGGCCGCGAGGTGGTCGGGGCGCAGCCGGCCGACGCGTTCGAGAAGGTGATCGACGACGAGATCAAGAAGGCCGACGAGCTGATCAAGAAGGGGACGCCGCTCAAGGACGTCTACAAGAAGCGGATCGAGGAGGCGGCGCTCGCGGCGCCGCCGCCCGCGGCCGGCGAGCCCGCCGCGCCGGCCGGCAAGCAAGACGTCAAGCTGGGCGACGCGCCCGTCAAAGGGCCGACCAACGCGAAGGTGACGCTGGTGGCGTTCAGCGACTTCCAGTGCCCGTTCTGCTCGCGCGCCGTGCCGACGCTGAAGCAGGTCGAGGACGAGTACAAGGGCAAGATCCGGATCGCGTTCAAGCAGATGCCGCTGCCCTTCCACGACAAGGCGCACCTGGCGGCGGAGGCAGCGCTGGCCGCCAACGAGCAGGGCAAGTTCTGGCAGTACCACGACAAGCTGTTCGCCAACCAGCAAGCGCTGGATCGGCCGTCGCTGGAGAAGTACGCCGAGGAGCTGGGCCTGAACATGAGCAAGTTCAAGGCGGCCCTCGACTCCGGCAAGTTCAAGAACAAGGTCGACTCCGACGCGAAGGAGGGCGCCGCGGTCGGCGCCACCGGCACGCCGACGTTCTTCATCAACGGCACGATCCTGGTGGGCGCCCAGCCGTTCGAGAAGTTCAAGAGCGCCATTGACGCCGAGCTGAAGGCGAAGGGCTAGGCGATGGAGGTCGGCGCCGACAAGGCGGTCACCATCCACTACACGCTCCGGGACGACGCCGGAGAGGTGCTGGACAGCTCGGAGGGGCGAGAGGGCCTGACGTACCTCCACGGCGCGGGCAACATCGTGCCGGGGCTGGAGAAGGCGCTGGACGGCAAGCAGGTCGGCGACGAGCTGAAGGTGAAGATCGCCCCGGCAGACGGATACGGCGAGCGCGACGAGGAGAACATCCGCAAGGTTCCCCGGCGCCGGCTACCGGAAGGGAAGATCGCGCCGGGCATGCGCCTGCGCCTGCAGACGGATCACGGTCCGATGATCGTGGCCGTCACCGCGGTGGAGGGCGACTACGTCACGATCGATGGTAACCACCCGCTCGCGGGGATGACGCTGCACTTCGAGGTGAAGGTGGTGGAGGTGCGCGACGCCACCGCCGAGGAACGCACGCACGGGCACGTCCACGGTCCCGGCGGGCACCACTGACGGCAGCCCGGCCGCCGACCGCCAGAGATCTAGAACCGCTGGGTCGGGACGTCGGGGCGCGGCCGGCGCAGGATCTGTCCGCCGACGCCCCAGATCAGCCGGATCTCGTCGGTCGACGCCTTGCCCTGATAGACGTCGAGGCGGCGCTTGCCGTTGTCGCACGCGCTCGGCGACAGGACCTCGTACGAGCTCTCGATGATGCGGACGTCGTCGCCGCTGACGTCGCCGCTGAACTGGTAGCGCGTCGCGATCTGGAACTCGAGCGCCATGCTGCAGCGGTAGGCGTGCCCGTCGGTCGACACCTGGTGGACGATCCGATCGTAGTAACCGGAGATCTTCGAGCCGTTCTGCTCGACGTGCCACTCCTCGCGCTCCTGCTTCTGGTCGCCGCCGGGGATGCTGCCCTGATGCTCCCAGACCCACATCCCGCTGACGTCGGCGTTGGCGAGCCCCGGCGTCATCGGCGCCAGCGCCGGCCGTGCCACCGCGACCGTCTGCGCGTCGTCGCCGCTCCGATCGCGATCGGCGATGTGCGGGGCGGTCGCTTCGGCCAGCTCGCCTGATGCCATCGCCGGCAGGCTGGCGTGGATCCGGTAGAGCCGCGTCTGCTGCCGACCGCTGACCAGCGTCAGCACGTCGCCATCCAGCAGGCCCCGGTAGCGCGCGAGCTGGCGCATGCCAGGGTCGCAGCGGTTTTCCTTCGGGTTCTCCGCCTGCACGAGCTCCTGAATCTCGATCGCGCCCGCTTGCACACGGCCCGCGACCTCGAAACGCTGGAAGGCGGAAAACTGCGGCTGTCGGCTGCAGACGTACGGGCGGCCGTCACCAGAAACGAACGTCAGCGCGGCGATGTAGTAACCATGGATGGCCGAGCCGGACTGCGACAGGTGCCACTCCTGTTTCTCGATCCGGACGTCGCCGGCCGCGACACCCTCGTCGATCGTCGCCGACGTGACTGCGTCCCAGACCCCCGAGACCTGAGGACCTGCGGCGGCTGAGCCGGCATTCGCGGTGGCCTGTCGGCGGGCGACGCATCCCGCGGCGCTTCCGATTGACGCCATCGCGAGAGCAACCCTGAAAAAGCCGACGAAGCCAGAACGCATCCGGACGAGAACCTCCCGGCGCTGTCACCCGATTCTACACGATCAAAATAGGGCCCGGCGGGCGTCGCGCAACCGCCGAAATCGCGCGGCGAGCGTCGGGTAGTGGTTTGCTTACGATGCAATCAATCGGTGGATGGTGCCGACTGATTGAGGACGGCGGCGCTGGCGGCTTCCCATTCCGCCATCCGCTTGGCGAGCAGGGCGTCGAGCTCCCGCTCCCGGTCGGCCAGGGTGTGCAGCTTTTGCCAATCGCCCCCGTGATCTGCGGCAAGTTCCGCGCGGACGCCGGCCAGTTCAGCCTCCAGCTTGCTTACATCCGCCTCCAGTGTCTCCACACGGCGCGCCAAGCGGCGGCGCTCCCGTTCGCGATCCTTGTCGGCCTCGCGGGCGACGGCGGCGGCCGAGGGCTGTTTCGGCGCCGGTTGCGCAACAGGTCGGGGCTCCGCGCGCCGGCTGTCGTGCACCCGCCGGCGCCAGTCGCTGTAGTTGCCGATGTGCGCCTCCAGCCGATCGCCGTCAATTACCAACAGGCGCGTGCAGACACGGTCCAAAAAGTAACGGTCGTGGCTGACGACGAGCAACGTCCCTTCATAGCCGCCCAGCGCGTCCTCCAGCGTCTCGCGCGCCGGGATGTCGAGGTGGTTGGTCGGCTCGTCGAGCACCAGCACGTTGCGCGGGAACAGCATGATCTTCGCCATCGCCAGCCGGCTGCGCTCGCCGCCCGACAGGCCGCGCACGGTCCGGAACGGGTCGTCGCCGAAGAAGCGGAACTTGGCGAGGTACTGGCGAATCACCTCGGGTGACAGATCGGCGCGCACCGATCGAATCTCGTCGATCAGCGACAGGTCCTCGTCCAGCGTGCCCAGCTTCTGATCGAAGTAGCCGATGCGGACGCCGGTGCCGATCTCCACCTTGCCGGCGATCGGCGCCAGCTCGCCGATCAGCGTCTTCACCAGCGTCGACTTGCCGCTGCCGTTGGGTCCGACGATGCCGACCTTGTCGCCGCGGTAGATGTTGGCGGTGACGTCGCGGAGGATCGGCGGGGCGTCCGGGTATCCGACGGTCAGCTTCGGCGCGCGGATCGTCTCCTTGCTGCCGAGATCGGCGCCCGTCTGAAACGAGAGCGCGATCTTGCCGGCGTGCTCCCATTCGTCGTCGGGCCGTTCCAGCCGTTCCAGCTTCTCGAGCATCTTGCGGCGGGACTGGGCCTGCTTCGTCTTCTGTCCGGCCAGGTTGCGGCGGATGAAGTCTTCCGTCTTCTCGACGTGTTCCTTCTGGCGCTCGTAGGCGGCGCGCGCGCGGTCCAGGCGCGCGTCGCGCTCGACGAGGTACTTGTCGTAGCCGAACGGATAGCGAACGAACTTTCCGTCTTCGAGGTCGACGATCTCGCGGCAGACCGCGCGGATGAAGGCGCGATCGTGCGACACGAGTAGGAACGCGCCGGCGTACTCGGAGAGGAAACTTTCCAGGCGTTCGATGGCGGCGAGGTCCAGGTGATTGGTCGGCTCGTCGAGCAGCAGGAGATCCGGCTTCTGAACCAGCACCTTGGCCAGCTCGAGCCGCCCGCGCTCGCCGCCCGACAGCGTGTCGACCGAGCGGGCCAGGTCGGACTCGGCGAAGCCGACGTCGGTCATCAGGCGCTTGACGCGCGCCTCCAGCTCGTAGCCGCCCTGGTGCTGGTAACGTTCCTGCATCTCGCCGTACCGCGCCAGCGCGGCAGCGTCGCCCGTGTGCAGCTCGGCCTCTGTCGCGAGCAGCTGCTCGTGCAGCCGCTGCAGGTCGGCGAACGGTTCGAGCAGCGCGTCGAGCAGCGTGCCGGCGCCTGACAGCTCCTGCGACTGGCGCAGGTAGGCGACGCTGGCGCGCCCGAGCACGCGGACGTCGCCCGCGTCGGCCTGGATGTCCCCGGCCAGCAGGCGCAGCACGGTCGACTTGCCGGCGCCGTTCGGCGCCAGCAGCGCCAGCCGGTCGCCCGGACGGATCAGCATCGAGGCGCCGGTCAGGATCTCGGTGCCCGGATACGCGAAGCTCGCGTCGGAGAATTGCGCCAAAGACATCGTTGTCGCGGAGGCTCAGTTGTAATAGAACACGAGCCGCCGTCCAGGCGACAAGCGCGTGCCATGAAAGAGTATTTGCTGACTGCAGGCCCCACTCCGGTCCCGGAAAGGGTGCTGCAGGCGATGGCGCGGCCGATGCTCTACCACCGGTCGCCGCCGTTCACCGAGTGCCTGCGCGAGGTGCAGGACAGCCTGCGCTGGCTGATGCAGACCAAGCAGCTGCCGATGCTGCTGACCGGGTCGGGCACGGTCGGGATGGACGCCGCCGTCTGCAACTTCCTGCGCGCGGGCGACAAGGCGATCGTCATCCGCGGCGGCAAGTTCGGCGAGCGCTGGGGCAAGATCTGCCAGGCCTACGGCATCGAGTGCGTGTTCATCGACGTCGAGTGGGGCAAGGGCGTCGATCCGAAGGTGGTGGCCAAGGCGATCGAGGACAACCCGGGCGTGCGCGCCGTCTACGCCACGGCCTCCGAGACCTCGACCGCGACCAAGCACGATGTCGAGGCGCTCGGGAAGGTCGTGAAGGGCAAGGACGACGTCATCATCTGCGTCGATGCCGTCACGGCCGTCGGCGTTTACGACGTCCCGGTCGACGAATGGGGGCTGGACGTGGTGGTCGTCGGCTCGCAGAAGGCGCTGATGCTGCCGCCGGGCCTCGCGATCGTCGCGGTCTCCGACAAGGGCTGGAAGGCGGCCGAGCGATCGAACCTGCCGCGCTTCTATCTGGACCTGACGCGCGAGCGAAAGAGCCAGGAGAAGGGCGAGACCGCGTTCACGCCCGCCGTGTCGCTGGTCGTCGGACTGCGCGAATCGCTGCGCATGTTGAAGGAAGAGACGCTGGCCGGCGTATGGAACCGGCACGAACGGCTCGCGAAGGCGACCCGCGCGGCGTCGGGCGGCCTCGGGCTGGAGCTGTTCTCGTCGTCGCCGGTGAATTCCGTCACCGGCTTCCGGATGCCGGCCGGCATCGACGGCTCGGCGGTGATCAAGCAGATGCGGACCCGCTACGGCATCACCATCGCGGGCGGGCAGGATCACCTGAAGGGGAAGATCGTGCGCATCGCGCACATCGGGTACATGAGCGAGTTCGACATCATCACCGCCATTTCGGGGTTGGAGATGACGCTGTCCGATCTCGGGTTCGGCGTGCGGCCGGGCGCCGGGGTGGCGGCGGCACAGGCGACGTTCGCCGGGACCCGGCGCGCGTGAGCGAAGAAATAGAAGGCACGTAGAAAGGAATAGGAGCCATGTCCGAGCCGATTCGCGTTCTCATTGCCGATGACATGTCCAAGAAGGCCGTCGAGATTCTCAGCGGCGCGGGATTCACCGTCGACGTCAAGACGGGCATGAAGCCCGAAGAGCTGGCGGCGGTGATCGGCCAGTACCACGGCGTCGGCGTGCGCTCGGCCAGCAAGATCAAGGCGGACACGCTGGCCAACCCGGGCAAGCTGAAGATCATCGGTCGCGCGGGCGTCGGCGTCGACAACATCGACGTCAAGGCCGCGACCGAGAAGGGGATCCTCGTCATCAACACGCCCCAGGGCAACGCGGCGGCCGCCGCCGAGCTGGCGATCGGTCTCATGTTCGCGCTGGCCCGCAAGGTCCCCCAGGCCGCGGAGAGCATGCGGCAAGGGGTCTGGGAGAAGAAGAAGTTCATGGGCGTCGAGATCGCCGGCAAGACGCTGGGCGTGGTCGGCCTCGGCAACATCGGGCGCCAGGCCGCCGAGCGCGGCGTGGGCCTCAAGATGAACGTCATCGGCTACGACCCGTTCCCGCCCAAGCAACTGCCGGCCGGCGTCAAGCTGGCCTCGCTGGACGAGGTGATCACCAAGTCCGACTTC
>DATFXS010000811.1:0-3153 GCA_035315605.1 Polyangia bacterium | reverse complement strand
TCGGCCGACAGCACGCGCCGAACCTGGTTTGCAATCGCCCAGAACGGTGCGAGCGCGGTCATGACCAGCGACGGCGGCGCGACCTGGACGATCCCGACCGGACTTTCCGGCTTGCAGCATCCGCACGGGAACTCGCAGCTCTATCAGAACGACTCGACGCTGTTCGTGGCCGGCCTGGCCGGGCCGGTCGGCCAGGGCGTTTACCGGAGCAGCGACCTCGGCGCGAGCTGGTCACGCGTCGACAGCGGGCAGACGCCCGAGGCGATCGTATGGGGGACGCCGGCCAACGTCTACGCGATGTACGCCTGGGCATGCTCGGGCTGCGACCTCGGAACCGACTTCGAGATCGCCACCCAACCCGGGACCACCTGGACCGCCACGACGGTTCCGGCCGCACTGACCATCGGACCGAACGGGGTTGTCGTCACGAACGACGGCACGCATTCCATCTTCGTCGGGCTGATGTGGGACCTCGGACTCTGGAAGTACGTCGAGCCGTCGCCGTGAGCTGCCACCCGCGAGGGATGATCGACGCCATGAGGTATGGTGATCGTCGATGAAGGCGCCGTGGACGTTCGGTCCGGTCGGCGAAGCACAACGCTGGGATCGGTGGGATCGTCGCGCGCTCCTCGCCGCCGTCGCGATCGGCGCGCTGGTGTTCGCTGTGAAGCTGAAGGGGTTCTTCAATCTCTGCTACGCGTCCGACCTGTTCTTCCAGACCCAGCTGGCGCAGAGCTGGCTGAAGGGGCGCTTCCTCTACGACAACTGCTTCGGATCGCACCTCTCCATCCACACGTACTTCTTCCTGCCGGTCCTGGCCGTGTTCACCAAGCCGCTCGGCGCGCCGGGGCTGCTGCTGGCGCTCGCCGCGGCGGTCGCGGTGTCGTCGTTCATCGCCCATCGCATCCTGCGCCTGCTAGGCGTGGCCGGCGGCGTCGCGCTCGTCTCCGCCATCGCGCTGGTCAGCCTGCCGCTGTCGCTCTGGGTGTACGGCGATGCGCTGGGATTTCACACCGACCTCGTGATTCCGCCCCTGGGCCTCGGCCTGTTCTACGCGCTGCTGCGCGGTCGCCTCGTTCTCTCGCTGGTGATGACGGTGCTGGTCTGCAGCGTGAAGGAGGACGCCCCCATGATTGCTGGCGTGGTGGCCGCGATGGTGGTGGTCGAGACCTGGCTCGGCGAGCGCCGCCTTCATCGCCCGGCGCTGGCCAGCCTGATCCTGACGGCGGTTCTGTTCGTGGTGCTGTTCCGGATCAAGCAGAGCCAGCCGCACTCGTTCTACATGGTGGACCACATCGCGATTCTGAAGGCGGGGACCGGCGGCGCCGTTCACGGACCGGGTTCGCTGCTGGCCTTCATCGTTCGGGGCGTGCCCGCCTGGTTCGCCTACTCGTTCAGGCAGCTGTGGCCGCTGCTGTTCCTGACCGCGACGCTCGGTTTTCTCCTGGTGCGGCCCTGGTTCGCGCCGCTGGGATTCGTCACCACCATCGTTCCGTGGCTGCTCGGCGGCATCGGCAAGCTGCAGCTCGAGGGTCTGAACTGGAGCAACCGGTGCATCGCGCTGATGCTGTTCGCGTGGTGCGTGATCCTGCTTGGATTTGCCTCCGTGCTTCGCTGGGCCGCGACCCTCGATCCCCAGCGCCGACGAACCGTCGCGCGAGTCGCCGGGGTGGTGGTGTTCGGCTGCATCATCGGCCAGCTTCACTTCGCGACCTCCGGCTGGGAGCCGCTCGAATTCAACATCGTGCGCCCCGGCCCTTACAGCGCAGCTGAAAGGCGGCAGGCGGATGCCCTGTTCGCCACCTATCGGCGCGAAGGGCGCCCCGAAGAACCGGTCGCGACCACGCCGCCCCTCTTTCGCTACGCGCACGATCGCAACCTCTACTGGCTGGACCGGCTCCAGGGCCGACCGCGACCCGTCTGGATCTTGCAGGACAACGGCTGGAAGCTGTCCGACTTCGGCATCCGCCCCGACGAGTACTCGGTGGTCGGAAGCAGCGGAAGGTTCGTCTTGCTGAAGCGCGCCGGAAGCTGACGCCGCTCAGCTCACATCGACGTCGTGACGTTCGCGATCGGGAAGTTGATGGTGCCGCTGCCGCCGCCCGTCTCGACGAGGATGCTGGCCTCGAGCACGTTTCCCAGCGTCATGCCTGCGGCGGCCCAGGCGGCGAAGTGGTCGCTGATGGTGATCTGACCGCAGGTGCGCGAGGTCGTGCGGACGCTGTAGAACTGCGTCCAGTTCGAGACGCCGGAGCATCGCGAGCCGCCCGTACCGGAGGTGGGCCGCGTGTACAGGATGTAGCTTCCGCCGTCGATGGTGGCCATGCCCTTGTTGGTCGTGCTGCCCGGATTGACCGGCATCTTGTTGAACGAATCGTCGACGATGTACCACTCGATGCACGGGTTCACGGACCAACCGTAGATTCCGATGTACGAGTAGCCGCCGCCCGTGGCCCCGGACGATTTCGTCTGGACGTAATCGGCCGCGACCGTTCCGAGCGCGCTGACGGCCTTCCCGCTGTTGCCGAATTGAAGGCCGATGCGGGCCAGGAAGTCGCCCGAGCTGCCCCAGGTCGCGGCGAACGCGGGCGTGGTGAAGGTGGTGATCGTTCCCGGGCCCGAGTTCGTCCAGATCGACCAGTTCATGCCGGCCGCCGTGCCCTGCGCGTTCGACGACATGTGCGCGGTGCCTCCGGTCGGCAGGGTCGCGGTGCAATCGACGATGCCACCGTCGACGCCGGTGCCACTGCCGCCGGTGCCGGTCGTGCCGGCGGCGCTGCCACCGGTTCCCGTGGTCCCGCCGCGGGCCGTGGTGCCGCCGGTGCCGACCGTCCCCGACGAGCCGCCGCGCCCGACGACGGTGCCGCCAACGCCGCCGCGGCCCGTCGTCCCACCGACGCCGCTGCCGCCGGTGCCCGTCGTACCGGCGCTGGAGCCGCCCGACCCGACGGTGCCGCCGCGGCCTGTCGTGCCGCCGGAACCGGCGCCGCTGCCGCCCGCGCCGGTCGTGCCGCCAGCCTCGCCCGTGCCCGCGGATCCGGTGGCGCCCGCGGCGCTGCCGCCCGAACCTGTCGTACCGGCGGTGCCGCTCGTTCCGGCGACGTCCGAACCGGTCCCGGCGGTGCCATTAGTCCCGGCATCTCCGGGCATCGA
>DATFXS010000810.1:0-5319 GCA_035315605.1 Polyangia bacterium | reverse complement strand
CCCGCCGCGGCGTCGGGCGCAGCGGCGCCACCGTCTGCGGCCGGCGGGTTGGCGACCGGCACGCGGGGCAGCGGCAGCCCCCACATCACGCGCCGCTGCCGGTACAGCGGCTCGCCGTACAGCAGCTCGGACAGACAGACGTGGTACGGCAGGTTCACGGTCTCGCCGCCGACGGTCAGCTCGGCCTCCTGGTCGGTCACGACCCGCCTCACGCCGGCCTTCTCCGTCCACTTCACCTCGATCTCGATCTTGCGGGCGCTATCGACGGACTCGGGCAGTCGGCGCCAGTTCTCGTTGAGGATCCGGCGCGCATGGCTGAGCTGGAAGTCATTCTCGAAGGCGAACCGTTCCTTGCCGCCCTGGACGCGCTTGCCCTCGGACCACCCTTCGAGGTCCTGCGCGTTCACCACGCGCGGCGGCAGTGACGTCCTTATCTCCAGAGCATCGAAGTATTCCTGGAGCCCGCACATGTCGTCGAAGCCTACCTGCCCAGGTTGCACTGCCGACAAGTCGCGTCGAATCGCGACGCCGCAGGCCAGGGAGAACGCGACCACAACCGACAGGCCGAGCACGCCAGCACGAGGCATCGCGGGCGGGCAGCTTACAGGCGTTCGGCTGAGCTGTCAGTGACGTGCTGGGTTCGGAGGCGTCGATACCGTGGCCGAGCTTGCAAATTGTGCCCATCCCCCCCCTGGCGCCGGCAAGAGGCGGACCCAGAATTAAAGGAAGTACCTACCTGTCGAGATGACTGCCGACTTGTACAACAGGGCTGAACCAATGACTTCCGCGGGGCGCGCAGGTGGCCGTCCGGAGTGCAATGGCAGGATTGCCAATGCAGCGCCGGCCACGGGACAAATAGCTACTGAAGTTTGGCTCACTTATGCGATTTCTTCGAGGAATTCGCAGGTGGCCGCCCCTCGTTTGCAATCGTTGCGTCATTCCTTAGAGTGTGCCTGCCGCAACAAGCAAAACCCATGAAAACACTGAGACATCCACCTTCCAAAGAGCTGTGGAAGTTTTGCATGGAGCGCCTGAGGGAGCTTCGAGGGCCGGACACCCGGGAGCGGGATCTCGCCAACATTCTCGGGTTCGAGCACTCGCGGGCGGTCCGTTGGAAAGAGGGGCAGATGTACGTGGACCGGGCCGAGTACCTGGTCCGACTGGCGGACGCCCTGGACGTCGAGCCGATGCTGCTGGTCGCCATGGCATCGGGAACTCTGACCGTCGAGCAGGCCCACCGGCAGATCGCCGGGGCGGGCCGGATGGGCGACGACGGTAAGAAGCGCCGGCCAACCAACCGGGCCGAGCCGCTGGAGGTGGCATCGGACGCCTCGCTGTTCGCGCTCGACCCGAGCAAGTTCGACGGCGGACGGGGAGTGGTTCTCCTGATCGCCGCCAACGGCGAGGGCCGGGCCGAGCTGGGCGACGCGCTCGGGCGGCACTCCGACGTCGGCGGAATGGTCGCGGGCACCCTGGCGATGGGCCTCTGCCTGGCCGAGCGCTACCGGCCGGAGCTGGTGTTCATCGACCTCGGCGTCGCGAACGTGCAGGCGTTCGACGCCTGCCACGTGCTGTCCAGCCTGTCGACGCGCGCCCAGCGCCGCTGCCGGGTCATCGCCGGCACCGCGACCGTCACCGACGCCGTCGAAAAGCCGGCGCTGATGGCGGGGGCGGCGAACGTGACGCTGTTTCCGTTCACGCTTGGCCTGTTCGAATCCGAGCTGGGCCGGCTGGAAGAGCGGCTCGGGCCGCGCAAGACGCTCCGCCGCGCTTGATCGCCGCCGCGAGCGCGGACGCGGCCTTGCCGCGCCGAGTTGCGAAAAGCTGATAGGTTCGCCCTCACATGGAGGGCGAGTCGCCGTTCCGGCGTCATGTCGCTTGGGGGCTGTGTTGCGTGGCGTATCTGGTCGCGTCGCCCTACTTCGAACGCCTGAACAATCCGAACGAGAACGTGCGTGTCTGGGCGACGCGCGCCGTCGTGTCGCACCACGTGCTGCGCATCGACGAGATCGAACGCGAGTGGGGCTGGGTCAACGACAAGGCCAAGAACGATCAGCACGTCTTCTCCAGCAAGGCGCCGGGCGCGAGCCTGGTCGGCGTGCCCGTGCTCTGGGTGCAGACGAAGCTGCGGCAGCTCGTCGGGTGGCCGCCACCCGGGAAGCGGGAGACGACGTTCTGGCTGCGCCTCATCGTCGTGAAGCTGCCGATGTGCCTTTTTCTGTTTTTGTTCGCGCGCTACGCCGAGCGGGTGACCGGGTCGGCCTGGGCGCGCGACGCAGCGGTCATCGCGCTGGGGCTGGGCACGTTGCTTTATCCGTACGGAAATCTTTTCGTCGGGCACGCGCTGGCGGCGGCGACGGCGTTCAGCGCGTTCATCCTGATCGATGAAGCGGGGCCCGACGACGACCGGAACGATCCGGGCGTCGCCATCGACGCCCGGCGCCTGCTGGCGGCCGGGCTGCTGGCGGGGCTGACCGTGATCTTCGAGTATCAGGCGGCGCTGGTTTCGGTCGCGCTGGCCGTCTACGTGGCCGTTCGATACCGGCGCCGCCCGTCGTCGACGGCGCTGTTCGTCGCGGGCGCGGTGCCGCCGGCCGTCGCGCTCGGCGCCTATCACACGGCGCTGTTCGGCCGGCCGTGGGAGTTTCCGCTCGCCCACGTCGAGAATCCGGTGTTCGCGCGCACCGCGCACGCGGCCGGCTTCCACGGCCTGTCGGTGCCGCAGCCGGCGGCGTTTCCGGCGTTCTTGTTGTCGCCGTCGTACGGGCTGTTCGCGTTCTCGCCGGTGTTGTTGCTGGGCGTCGCCGGCGTCGTCGCGCTGTTCCTGCGGCGATCGCGCAGCGCCCGGCGCGACGCCGCGCTGGTGACCGCGATCTGCGTTCTGATGTTTCTGTTCCTGGCGGGCATGAGCAACTGGCGCGCCGGCTGGTGCGTCGGACCGCGCTACATCGCGACCGTGGCGCCGTTCCTGATGTTGCCGATGTTGAAGTCGTGGACGCGCGTGGGCGGCCGCTGGTGGCTGACGGCGCTGGCGGTCGGGCTGCTGATCCCGTCGGTCGTGCTGAACGTCGTCTCGGGCGCGCTTTATCCGCACTATCCGGAGTCGTTCGACAATCCCGTCTTCGATCTGGCGTTTCCGCTGATCGGCGAAGGCTACGCGCCCTACGGCCTGGGGTGGCTGCTGCATCTGCCCGGACGGTGGTCGCTGGCGCCGCTGGCGCTGGTCGTGGCGGCGGCGCTGGCGCTGATCGCGGCGGGCGACGATCCGCGCCCGCGGCGCACGGCCGCGCACCTGTCGCTTGCCGTCGCCGTGGCGGCTGTCTTCTTGATCGGGCTCGGCGCGTACGGGCGGAAACCCAGCGCGGCCGAGGCGCACGCCGCGGCGGTGGTGCGCCAGGCCTGGGATCCGCCGCGGCGCTAGACGCTAGAAGCTCGGGAAGAAGCTGACCAGGACGACGACGGGCGGGCGGCTGACGGGCATGCGCGGATGGCCGAGGCAGCTCGCGTAAGGGTCGTGCCGGTTCAGCGGCACGGCGACGTCGATCGACAGCAACTGCTGATGGATGCCGAACGCGTCGTGAAGGACGCGGAAGCTGTAGCCGGCATCGAAGAAGACGCGGTCGCGCGCGAACGAGATCGATTCGCAGGTGGCGATGGCGGCCGCGTCGGCGAACAGCGTGCCGGCGAACCCGCGCACGGTCGTGAAGTGCAGCAGGTTCCAGTCGAGGCCCGTGATGTAGTCGTCGCGCAGCTCGAGGCGGCCGATCACGCGCATCCGCGACAGCAGCTCGTCGGTGCCGTAACCGCGCAGCGCGACCGGGCCGCCCGCGAAGGTCAGCTGGTCGAACAGCTGGACGTCGCCGAAGGTCGCCTCGGCGTTGCCGTCCACCGCCAGCACGTGCCCGGGCGCGAGCTGGGTCAGGCGCAGCAGCTCCAGGCTTGCCGACCCCTGTGACAGCCGGCCTCCCCTGTCGAGGGTGGTGAGCGTGTAACCGGCGGCGACCGACAGGCCGACCGCCCGCCACGGATCGAAGAAGTAGTCGCGCGTGTCGTGCTGCCAGCCCACCCCCACGTTCATCCGCCACCCGTCCTGCACGGGCTCACCCAGCTTTTCGCCGAACGCGGAATTGCGGCGCGCGCCGCTCAGGCCGGCGAACACGAGGCTCATCAGGCGATTGCGGTCTGCCTGCGGGCCGAAGCCGTACCCCGCGTTGACGCCAGCGCCGATCTGGGTGGTCTCGTTGTGGAACGCGCTGAACTCGATCTGCCGGCGCAGGTCGTGCTGCGGTTTGGCGAGCGCCCCGACGAAGAAGTTCAGCGACGTCTGGGAGATGTTGAACAGCGCGCCCGCCCCCTCGTAAAGGAGGCGCCAGCGCGGCGGCTTGCGGTTGTCCATCCGCGGATCGTCGCTCTCGTCGAGCGCATGCGAGGCCGACGCGGTCTCGACCAGGCGGTGGCGCGGGTCGACCTCGACCGACGAGAGTCCAGCGGGCAGGTCGACTTCGAACCTGTGCGCGCGCTCGCCGTCGTCCCAGACCAGTGTCCGCGCATCGCCGTGCCGGTCGACCACCTGGACCTCGACGGGCTCGCGCCCGACGTCGCCTTCTCGAAGGACGCCGATCGTCACGTGCGCGCCGGCCGCGCCGGAGGTGACCCGCACGGACTCGAGCCGGTAATTGATCGCCGGTATCCACTTCAGCCACTGCTCCCAGAACCAGCCCAGGTCTGCGCCGAACGTGTCGGCGGCCGCGCGGCGAAGCGGCGTGTGATCGATGTAGAGCTTGCGCGCCAGGGCGGGAAAGAGCGCCGGGCCGATCAGGTCGAGCAGCTTGCTGTAGAGGAACCTCGGACCCGGGCCGAAGACGGTGAACCGATCGACGCCGTCGCGAATCTCGTCGCGGTCGTCGACCTCGCCGAAGTAGGTCGAAGGCGACGCCAGCAGCGGCGCGTACAGCAGCTGATCGATGGCGGGCACGAAGTCGATCGGCGACAGCAGCTCGCGAAAGTATTCGACGTACTGGAACTCGGCGCGGGTGTAGACGTCGGTCAGGTACGACGCCAGCACGCCCGCCGCCCGGTCGCGATCGGCCGGCGTCTCGTGCGCGCGCACCGCCGCGTCGGCGAGCGCCACGAAGATGGCGTGCGCGATCTCCATGCGGTGGAACTTGCGCAGCCGGTTGAGCGGGAAGATGCGGAAGATCTGATCCGACACCAGGATGACGTCGCCGTGCGCCTGGACCAGCTCGTGGCGCAGCGGCGCCTCGACCAACGTCACCGGCAGGTCGCGCGGAAACCCGGCCGCGTCCGCGAGCCGGAGCG
>DATFXS010000809.1:0-2888 GCA_035315605.1 Polyangia bacterium | reverse complement strand
AGGAGCTGGGCCTCGAACCCGCCGGCGACGCGGGCGGCTACCGGCAGCCGTTCCCGGTTCGGACGGGCCTCAAGGTCGAGGCCGCCACCGCGCTGCGCATCGACAAGAAGGCGCTGGCGCGCGACGCGTTCCAGCCGCTCGGGTTCTCGGCCGCCGCCAAGACGTCGGGGCCGCTGGTGCTAGCTGGTTACGGGCTGGTCGACAAGGGGCTCGCCATCGACGATTACGCCGGCGTCGACGCGCGCGACAAGATCGTCGTCGTCCGCCGGTTCGTGCCCGAGCACGTCGCGCTGTCGACGCCCGATCGGCAGCGCCGCGCGGGTGATCTGCGGCAGAAGGCCTGGCTGGCGCGCGAACGCGGGGCGCGCGCGCTGCTGGTCGTCGATCTGCCCGCGCGCCCGAAGGATGCGCCGGCGGACTGGAAGCCGCCCGCCGAGCCGCCCCTGCCGGCTCCCCGGCCGAACGGCTACGGCGACGCCGGGATCCCGGTGCTGCTGGTCAGGCGCGACGCGCTGGCGCCTGCCATCGCGAAGCTGGAGAACAAGCAGCGCGTCGACGCGACGCTTGAGGTCGCGTTCAGCTACACGACCAAGCAGGCGTTCAACGTCGTCGGCCGGCTGCCGTTCGGCGAGGTGACGCCGCTGCTGGCGCCCCCGACCGTCGTGATCGGGGCCCACTACGACCACCTCGGCCTCGGCGGGCGTCACTCGCTGGCGCCCGACAGCCAGGTGCCGCACCTCGGCGCCGACGACAACGCCTCGGGGACGGCGACACTGCTCGAGATCGCGCGACAGATGGTCGCGGCGCGGGCGGCGCACGCGGACGACGTCGTGTTCGTCGCGTTCTCCGCCGAGGAGGAGGGGACGCTCGGATCGACGTACTTCACCCGCACGCTGCCCGCGAAGATCAAGCCGCGCGCCATGATCAACCTCGACATGGTGGGCCGCCTGCGCGACAACCGCGCGACGATCCTGGGCGCGGCGTCGGCGGACGAATGGCCCGGGCTGCTGACGGCGGCGTGCGCCGAGGCGCGCATCGCCTGCGCGCTGTCGCCCGACGGCGGCTTCGGGCCGAGCGACCAGATGCCGTTCTACGCGGCCGGCACGCCGGTCGTGCATTTCTTCACCGGCTCGCACGCGGACTATCACAAGCCGTCGGACTCGGCCGATCGGATCAACGCGGCGGGCGCCGCCCAGATCGCGGTCGCGGTGTCGTCGCTGGCGACGCACGTCGCGGGCGGCCGGGTGAAGCTGACGCTGGAGCGGATGTCCAGCCCACCGGCCGAAGGCGACGCGCGCAGCTTCAACGCGTCGCTGGGAACGATCCCGGACTACGCGGGGCCGCCGGGGGGCGCGGCGGGTGTGTTGCTCGCGGGCGTGCGGGGCGGGGCGCCCGCCGAGAAGGGCGGGCTGCGGCGCGGCGACATTCTGGTCAAGCTCGGCGTCCATTCGATCGGCGGCGTCGAGGACCTGATGTACGCCCTGAACGCCAGCAAGCCCGGCGAGACGGTGACCGCCGTGGTCAAGCGCGACGGCAAGGAAGTGAAGCTGACCGTGACGTTCGAGGAGGGACACCGCGGGAAATGACGGCCGATCGCGCGCTGGTCAGGCTCGCGATGGCGTCGCTGGTCGTGGTCGGGGCCGGCGGTTGCCGGCGCAAGGGCGCGCGGCTCGCGACACTGCCGGAGCCGGCGGCCACCTTCGAGCTCAGCGTCCACCCGGACACGAAGGAAAAACCGTTGCTGACCGATCAGGCGCTGTCGCCCGAGCTGCGGAAGCTGGTGGGCGAAGCGCACGCGCACCCCGCTGTCGGCAGCCTGGAGGCGGCCGGCTGCGATCAGGCGCTGGTCATGACGGGTGCGGCTTATAGCCGCTTCGTCGATCTGCGCCATGAAAAGCAGATGCCCGCACAGGTCGAGGATGCGCGCGCCGAAGTCGTCTGGTGCCAGAGCCGGACGACGGTGCCGCCTGACTGCGCGGCGCTGGCGCCGATCTTCGCGCGCGTCGCCCGGCCGAAGCGGACTTTTCACGTGTTCAGCGGCTCCGTCGACCCGCCTTTCTCGCCTCGCTGCGCCGGTCGTCACGACGCGGGCGGCAAGCTGGTCTCGGGCGAAGGGTCGGGCTACCCGTCGTCGCGCTGAACGGGCGCACGAAGCGGCCCACATTCGCGCGCGCGTGTGACAGAGTAGCGCCGCGATGGAGGTCGAGACCGCGCAACGCGGCGACGAAGCGCCGAAGCCTCAGCCGTTTTCCCGGGAGGCGCTGGAGCGCGAGCTGAACGCGGCTCAGGTCGACGCGGTCATGCATCCGCCCGGGCCGCTGCTGGTCGTCGCCGGCGCCGGCTCGGGCAAGACGCGCGTCATCACCTACCGACTGGCCCGGCTGGTGGCGACCGGCGCCGATCCGCGCCGCATCCTGGCCGTCACGTTCACCAACAAGGCGGCGGGCGAGCTGCGCGAGCGCGTCGACAAGCTGCTCTGGGACCGGATGGGGATCGGCACGCGCGGGCTATGGGTCGGGACGTTCCACGCCACCGCCGCGCGCATCCTGCGCCAGTGGGGCGAGACGATCGGCCTGCGCAAGGACTTCGTCATCTATGACGACGATGATCAGAAGCGGCTGCTCGCGCGCGTGCTGATCGATCTCAAGGTGCCGGAGCGGATGTTTCCGGTGCGGCAGGTGCTGCACGCCATCGACCGCGCCAAGAATCAGGGGACGAGCGCCTCCGACTTCGTGTCGGACGATTACTTCGACGACGTCGTCGGCAAGGCCTACCGGCTATACGAGGAACGGCTGGCCGCCGCCAACGCCACCGACTTCGGCGGACTTCTGATGTCGGTGCTGCGGCTCGCCACGAATTCGGCCTCGTCGCGCTCGGTCTCGCCCTCG
>DATFXS010000808.1:0-3973 GCA_035315605.1 Polyangia bacterium | reverse complement strand
CAAGGGATTCGTGTCGCGCTTCTGGATCGGCTACGAGTACTACCTGAACGACTTCATGGCGGTCGGCGCGCAGGGCATCTTCGGCTACCACTATTTCTGGGGAGCGCAGGCGATCAACGAGACCGCCGGCCATTCGTCGGGCTACCACCTGATGGCGCTCGCCAACTTCACCTTCCACTTCGGCTTCTGACCGCCGTCACAGCTCCTTGACGATCATCCAGCCGGCGTTCGACGGCGCCATGCCGCGTGGCGGGAGCGGATTGCGGCCCTCGCATTCGAACGGCACGCGATAGATCGTGCCGTTGGTCTGCCAGAAGAGATCGTGGGGCGCGCGGAACAGATATCTGACCGGGTTCTCGTCCGGTGACCGCGCGATGATCGACGTCGTGCCGCGCGCGACGTCGAGCGCCCGGATCTCGCCGTGGGCATCGCCCTGGAACACCTGGCCGCCGCACACCACGTCGATGTTGAAGGACTCGGCGATGACCGTGGGCTGGTCGCCGCCGTCAACCCGCCGCCGCCACAGCTTCCTGCCGTCGCGCGCTTCCCAGACGATGAACGCGCCGACGAGGACAGCGGAGCGGAGCTTGCCCGGCACGCGGGCCAGCTCCGTGGTGGTCGCGGTCGCTGTCTCGTAAGAGACCAGTCGCCGACCGGCATCCAGATACACGTGCCCGTCGTCCACGGCCACCGGCGTCGCGGCGAACGGGACCGAACCGATGGTCCGCGTCGCGTCCGTTCGCGCCTGATAGTCGATCAGCCTCGTCCGCTTGCCGTCTGCCTGCGCGATGACGAGCGCATCCTCGCCCTCGCGCGTGAACACGCCGCGCACCGCTCGGAGGAGCACGCGCGCCTCGCCCCCCGCGGCCGGCCTGCGCCAGAGTGCGCGACCTTGCATCCAGACCACTTTATCGGCCAGCACGGCGTATCCGTCCGAGCGCCCGATCGTCTCGACGGGCCCGGCTGGCAGCGTCATCGCCTTCAGGTCGCCATATTCCTTCCAGTAGAGGCGCCCGCCGGCGGAGAAGACCCAGAACCTGTCCGGGCTATCACCCGTGATCGTGACGACCTCGCCCTCCTCCCGGGCTGGCTCGGGCGGGGCGCCGAGCTTTTCGCGCTCCTCCTGGGCGGCGAGCATCCTCGCCCACGCGTCGTGGTCGGGCAGGTCGGCCGCGACGAACCGGCGCGCGGATCCCGCGGCGGGCCCGTTGACCGCGACGCCGAAGATGCCGTCGCCCTTGAATTGGTCGTCCGCGTAGCGAACCGACTCGTCCTGGACGAAGTAGAGCGTGTCGCCGCCCAGCGCCAGCCAGCGCAGCCACGGGTCCTTCGTTCGCAGCACGACCTGGCCGACGGGTATCGCGGCGGTCGTCTTCCCGGGTGTTCCCGCGTCGCCGCCGCGCGCCGGCGACCATGACGACAGCAGCAGCGCCGCCACGACCACCGCGCCTGCGCCCCGGCGCATGCGTCAGTTTGCGGGCAGCGCCGCGAGCAGCTTCTCGCGGAAGCGATCGGCGGGGACCAGCTCGTCGGTGCGCGCGAGGATGGCGCCGTCGGCGGTGACGATGCGGACGGCGGGCAGCGTGTCGGCCTGGTACTTCTTCTTGATGGCCGCGATCTGGGGATCATCGTCGCCCTTGGACAGGTCGACGCGCAGCAGGGTGAAGCGGCGCATCTCGCGCGCGACCTCGGGCCGCGAGAAGACACGGACGTCGAACTCCTTGCACGGCACGCACCAGTCGGCCATGAAGTCGACGATCAGGGGGCGCCCGGCGGCGCGCGCGTCGGCGACCGCCGCCTGCTCGTCCGACAGCCAGACCAGCGCATGCTCGGGGTCGAGCGGCCTGGGTGTCAGCGCGTAGTTGATGCTGCCGAAAAGCCCGACGATGACCATGCCGACCGCGGCCGTCTTGCGCGCCCGTTCGCTGACCGGGCCGTGGAAGCTCGCGTGGATGGCGCCGATGGCGATACCGACCGCGACCAGCAGCACCATCGTGATGCCGAAGGCGGGACGCCCCGACGCGAAGTGCGCCAGCGCCGGCAGCACGTTCTTCAAGAAGAACAGCGCCGCGACGAAGAACAGGATCCCGAACAGGCTCTTGATCCATTCCATCCAGGCGCCGGGGCGCAGCGACATCACGCCGATCGACAGCAGCATCAGCGGCAGGCCGACGCCGGCGCCGTAGGTCGCGAGCAGAACGAATCCCCAGCGCGCATCGGCGGTCGTGGCGACGTAGGCCAGCAGCACCGCCAGCGGCGGCCCGGTGCAGGGCGCCGCGATGATCCCGCCCACCAGGCCCATCATGAACGCGCCGGCGAACCCCTTGCCGCCGACCCGCGATAGCCGCTGCTGCAATCCGTCCGGCAGCGCCACTTCGAAGGCGCCGAACATCGACAGGCCCATCGCCCCGAAGAAGATGGCGATCGGCCACACGATCCACGGATTGCCGAGCGGGGAGCCGAACGCCTTGCCAGACATGCCGGCGATCGTCCCCAGGGCGCCGAACATGAGCGCGATGCCGGCGACGTACGTCGTCGCCAGCGCCACCCGCAGCGGCTTCGGCGTCCCCGCCTTGACCCCGAAGATGGCCAGGGTGATCGGAATCATCGGAAACACACAGGGCGTGAGCCCGGTCAGGAATCCGTAGCCGAGCGCGTAGAGCACACTGGGATGGGCGCTGACGTTCATCGGGGCTTTGATTATAGCCGGCGGCCGCGACCGGATCGCGACCGAGCAGATAGTCGAAAAAAAAGCGGCCCAAATCTGCCCGAACTTCGTAGGCAGCGCGTGACGCCAATCAGGTGAGCCGGCGCGCGAGAGGTCAGGCACTCCTCGAGTAGGCGGAGGCGAAGCGGCCTCGACGGACGACAACTGAAGTTCCACCAAAGGAGATTGCGGATGAGATCGTCAAGAGTCTTCGGAAAATCGGCGCCGACAATCGCCGCTATGACGGCAGCGCTTGCGGCCGGCTCGGTCGCCCGCGCGGACAGCTGGATCGGCGGCAGCGGTACGATCAATTCCCAGGCGTCGACCCGGGTCGCGGTCGGCGTCACGCCACCCTCCGACACGCAGCTGGACGTGAGCGCCGTGAGCTCGCCCGCGCGGGTCGCGCTTCGCGTGAATCAGCCCAGCGCAAGCAAGAACGTCGCCGAATTTCAAACGAACGGCTCGTCGAAGGTCATCGTCAGCAACACCGGCAGCCTTGTCGGCAACAACGGGATCAGCGGCGCCGTTTCGGCCGCCGCGAACGCCGTCACCGGCTTGGTGAATTTCTCGGGGCCAGGGGCCGGTGTCTTGGGTTCGACCAACGGCACCGGCCAGGGGGTCACGGGCGCCGGGAACGGCACCGGCTCCACGGTGCCATTCCTGAGCACGGCGAACACCGGCGTCTACGGCACGTCGAACGTCGGTTATGGTGTTTATGGCCGCATTACGTCAGGCACCCTGGATACCTCGGGGGTGCTCGGCTACTCGAGCGCCACCTACGCTCCCGGCGTCATGGGCGTGTATTCGATGGGGGACAACGGAACGGCAGGCGTCGAGGGCAGGGCTATCGATCAGAACGGGGATTGGGCTCCTTTCAGCATCGGCGTCCACGGCATCTCTGGTGGGATTGGTGTTCGGGGCGAGAGCAAGACCAGCAATGCCGGAGGCGGCCACGGTACTGCCGTCCAAGGACTCAGCGATTTTGGGGTCGGCGTCTGGGGAGAGTCTTTTGCGCTATCTGGAAGCGGGACGGCCAATGGGAACGACGCGGTTGGCGTGAAGGGTACGTCTTCTGCCACCAGCGGGCTCGCGATGGGTGTTTACGGCCAGGTCTTGGCGAACGCCGATTCCAGCTGCGTCGGTGTTTACGGTGATGCGCAAGGCGGCGCGAGCACGGGCGTTCGCGGCGAATCAGGTACCGGAACTGGCGTGTGGGGCGGATCGACGACGGGCAACGCTGTTCTCGGGGAAACGGGCTCCGGGCTT